>JAIVWD010000056.1:0-13648 GCA_049190315.1 Deltaproteobacteria bacterium
AGTTTGTATCGTTTGTACATTAATAGCATTAAAGAACCTATATAAAATGGCAGAATTCCTTAACTTTAGGCACTTTAGCTCACTTTAGGCATTTTAGGCACTTTGGCTCACAGAATTGATAATTTAAATTATACCTCTAAAAACTATCGAAAGCTAAGCACAACGTTTTATTGCATTATCGGGAAACATCCACAAATGAAGAAAGTTCTTTTAGTATTTTTTCCAGGTACTTGTTCACCCTCCCGCTGTTAGACAGGACCATATCCAACTGCCTGGTGTGCATTACAAGATGACCGAGAACCTTCAATCTTTCTTTCAAAAAAGGTACTTCCTGTCGCTCCAGCCGGGCAAAAACCGTGTCGCTTTTGATCTGAACCCAAAAATCGAATTTTTCCAGAATCAGCTTAATAAGGTTGGCTCTTCGCTCCCTGCGGACGTTATCAGCGCCGCCGCCGTTAAAATTAAAACAGATGTAATTTTCCGCCACCTTCTCACCGAAAAAAGCCTCCACAGTCGAAAAATGAAAACCGAATCGCGAGCTGAGATGGCAAAAATTTCCGGATATCACAAAGTAATTACGGTCAGCATAACGTGAACGCATGCCGGGAACAAGACTCCTGTCCATTGTCGCTCCATACATGACGGAAAAAAATCCTTTTGTATCTATCGGCGGCGGGCCTTTCCAGGGTATAGCCGTTATTCCCTCCCACAATGTCAGCATGGGGCTGGAGGTTATATCTTCAAGCCTGATAGTATCCCCTTTCATTCCTTCTTTACAACCACCACCCAGATCAACAACCCACCACTGCATAGGAACATCAATAACCAACCTCCTGGCTAAATGCTCCGGGAAAGAAGCGTCCTTTTTGAACTCAAAAAGTTCACGCAAAGACATCTCGTGAGCAAAGCGAATAATGTCGTGCATAGTCCGGCATCCTTCAGGTGTAAAATCTGATGCATCCGGATCGGTAAGATTGAGTGGCGCAATATATTTTAAGACATTTCCCAGGGTATTATGAACAGGACTTCCCTTCATCAAGCTTGTCTTTTCAGCCTCCTTTTCAAGGAGAGCTTCCGCCCTGCCGGCATAGACTGCGCAGCCGGTCGCATCGACCGTAACGAGGTCTCCATTATGGATATGCTCCGTGGCGGTTGAAGTTCCCAAAAGGGCGGGAACGTTGAATTCACGAGCCACGGCCGCCATATGACATGTGACACCCCCCTTGTCTGTGATGACGGCAACAGCGCTATTTAAGAGCGCTGCCCATTTAGGAAGAGGATTTCTGGCTACAAGAACGGCCCCTGGAGGGAACTGTAGCATATCTACAGTTGTTTCAACTACAAAGGCCGGGCCGCTGGCTACCCCCGGGCCGGCTGTTACACCACCCGTCAGAATCACCGGAAGGTCAACCTTTGATTCGGGAATATCCTTAATCCCTGTCGGTTCTTTGCCAAGCACCATTAGCGGCCGGCTTTGTAAAATCGAGACAGAACCGTCCGGTTCAAAAGCCCATTCAATATCCTGGGGAGCGCCAAAATGTTTTTCCAGACAAAGGGCCAATTCGCCTAACAAAGCAGCTTGTTCGTCGGTAATTGCCGGTTTGTTGGCCTCTTCTTCGGTTATATTCTCAAGGAGTATTCCTTCCAAAGCACCGGAAACAAGTTTCTGCTTTTTGGCGCTGATTTCGCTTTTCAAAATAATTTTCGGATCTTTTTTGGAAAGAACAAACAGGTCCTGGGCCATACCTCCATCTACCACCGACTTGCCAAGCCCCCAGACAGCATTAATTATAATATACTCATGACGTATATTCCCGGGATCTGCCGAATACATGACGCCACCGGCTCGGGCATCGACCATAGTCATGCAGCCGACACACATAATAATATCTTCATCACGAAATCCTTTGTTTAAACGATAGGAAACGGCCGGAACGGAATATTTGCCGGCAAGGATCTCCTTGTAGGCAAGGATCAGATGTTCTCTGCTCACGTTGAGTACGGACCGATACTGTCCGGCAAAAGAGGCATCCCTGGTATCCTCCCCAAGAGCACTGCTGCGCATGGAAACATGAAAGCCATGACCTGTTTTTTCCATTAAGTCAGTGTGGGCGTTCAGAATGGCATCTTCGAGTTCCGATGGGCAGGGTGCAGTAACAATAAGATTCTGGATATCAAAACTGGTTTCATGAAGCCTGGCGATATCTGTTGGTTCAAGAAATTGCATCCGACGGTTAATCTCATCTTGCAGATCACCATATTCCATGAAGCACTCATGGGCCGCAACAGTAATGACAAAACCATCGGGAACAGGAAGACCAACAGTATTTTTAACCTCGCCCAGATTTGCCATCTTGGCTCCAACATGGTCGGCCATAGTTTTATCGATGCTTTCAAGAGGGATGACTAATTCGCCCCCGGTCTCTAACTTTTTTTGTTGTAACTCCCTGTCAATTTTTAGAAGAATATCTTCAAGTACCCCTGGAAGTTCTTTATATTTATCATTTGCTATTTCATTTAAACAACTGATGATCTTATATATATTGACTGAGATTGCTGTACAGTTCGCCCGAATAAAGGACATGCCGAAAGTGCGGCTTCCCGAAAATGTCTGTTCCATGTCGGTTATGAGTTCCAACACCTTGTTATTCGTGCTTAGAAGGGTCTTAAAATTCAAATACCTGTTTGTAAAAGCATTCCGAAGGGCTTCAACTGCGACCTTCTGTTCAACTTTTTTGGTATCATCCTTCAGCAGTTCTTTGAAAAACTGTTTTAATCCAAACATAAACCAATCGTTTTTATGAAACGTGTTATAAGTGCCTAAAGTGAGCTAAAGTATATTAAAGTGCCTAAAGTTAAGGAATGCGCCTTCGGCGCTGCCAATTTTAATTTTTTTTACCATACAGCTTAGCTCACTTTATTTCCGGCTGAAGTTATAATCAAGCCCTGAAGATATATAGCACGCCGAAGGCGTACCACAACTTTAGGCATTTTAGGCACTTTAGCTCACTTTAGGCACTTTTAGAACTCATGTGACCTTTCTCTGGGTTGATTGATGAGATCTCGGTCATTGGCTTACCCTTTCTGTCCACCTTTAAGTTATATTTGTTGAGCTTGTGTCTCAACGTTCGAGGGCTGATGTCCAGCATTCCGGCTGCTCGTTTCCTGTCGCCTCCCACACGGTAGAGCACGTCCAGAATAGCTTTTGTTTCAGCCGATTGCTTAACCTCTTCCAGATTCATCATCCTGGGAGGATCTCTGAAATGCCACAAGAAGTCAGAAGGGAGATGTTCTATATTTATCACATCGTGATTGTTGAGAATGAACACTCTTTCCACAAGATTTTTCAATTCCCTGACATTGCCAGGCCAATTATAACGAGAGAAAATATCGAGGACCTCTAATTTTACCGTGGGTTTGGGCTTTTTGTAATTGGCTGCCAATTGATCGAGAAAGCGATCCACCATCTTGGGGATAACCGATTTTCTCTCTCTCAAAGGAGGTATATATATAGGAACCAGGTGAAATCGGTAAAAGAGATCATCGCGAAACGACCCCTGCCTCACCTCAGCCTTGAGGTCCTTATTGGTTGCCGAGATAAGGCGGATGTCAACCTTAATCAGCTCACTTCCTCCGATCCGTATAAATTGGAAATCTTCCAGTACCCGCAAAAAGTCCACCTGGTTTTCCAGTGGTATTTCAGCGACCTCATCGAGAAACAGGGTTCCTTTGTCAGCCAGCTCAAGGCAGCCCTTTTCCCGGCGGATGGCCCCTGTAAAGGAGCCCTTTTCATGCCCGAAAAGCTTGTCCTCAAACATCAGGCCGGAAAGAATACCGCAGTTGACCGGTACGAAAGGATTTTCAGACCTGGAGCTTTGCAGGTGAATGATCTTGGCAAGGAGTTCCTTGCCTGTGCCGCTTTCTCCTATAATGAGCACATTCACATCGTATTTTGCTACTTGATCAACCTCCTTCATGATGGAATGCATCACATCAGAACCCAGGATAAACTCCTGCATGATAGATTTTTTAAGGTGTTTTATACATAGAGATTGTAGTTTCACAGAAAAATAATTATCACGAATAGTCTCTGAGTGTCAAACAGATTCATTCTCAAAACGGCAAACTTTTGCCTCTATCGGCAATAGCTTGCCCCAATTATATATCAGGGGGTCGCTCTTTGCCAGGCATCTGCAAGGAACAAAAGCAATAAATATCAATAAGTTGTTATAATACGAGATGTTTCTTGGGATCTGGTATATTTCTTGCTTTAATAGTAAAATATCGGGGAAGATAGACTATGCCTTCAGAAAAGCTCGTTAAAGATTTTATGCGGTCCTTGGACCACTATTCTTACATCAAAGAGGACGAAACAGTCCATGAGGCTATGAGACTTATGGACAAGGTAAGGAAAGAGGGTACACATCCGTGCCTTTTTGTCGTGGGAGAGGAACAGTACGAAAAGCGATTTATCAAAGGCTTTGTTACACCTTCTGAGCTTGTTTTTGGATTATCGGCCCATTTTTTAAAAGGCGCGCAAAAAAGCGGCCCTGTATTCTGGGAGGGGCAGCTTGAAGCAGAATGTATGGAAGGGCTCAAGAAGCGTGTTCGAGAGATCATGGTTCCGGTCGTGGCTTGTGTTCGGGAAAGCAACATGCTTATGGAGGCAGTGTTTTTGCTTAACAAATACCACATTGATTTTCTCCCCGTGGTAAACAGGGATGACGTAGTGGGAATGATTCACATCCATGAAATTTCAGCCTATATTGCCGAACTGGCATTAGGAATACAGCTTAGCTCATAGCTGATGGCTCTTAAGCTCATAAGATAAAAAAGCTATAGCTTATCAGCTCAACAGCTTATCAGCTTATCAGCTAACATAGCCTGACACAGAAATTGGAAAAATTAGCGGTTTTCGTTCAGGCACTATAGCAGATTGGTGCGTTGTTTGGATTTACACAAAACAATTTATTAAAGGAGGTGTGGCATGTCGAATGCCAAGAAGGTTAGAGATTTAATGGTTGAAATAACCGAGTATCCGCACATTCCGTATTGGCTGAGTGTGAGGGAAGCTATTTTCCTGATTCGCAGTACTTATGATGAGAAATCAGGTCTGGGAATACATCGCATGGTTCTGGTGTTTGATGAAAAGTATCAACTCCTCGGTGTCCTGACACTCAAGAAACTTCTCATCGGCATTGAGCCGAAATTTCTTAGAAAGAATGAAAAGTCGCCTTACCAGGGTCTGACAGACGCCGATTACGCAGGACTCTCGGCTCTCCTTGAAGGAACGTTTTCTGAAGGGTGCAAAAAGGAGGCAAAAAAGCCGGTGAGTGAGGTCATGATGCCGATCAAAGCCAAGGTTGACGTAAATGACTCTATTGCAAGGGCGGCATTTATCATGATTCAGGCTGACATCAACCTGATCCCGGTGATGGAGGGCGAGATAGTAAGAGGCGTCCTGCGCATGAGCGACGTTTTTAATGAGCTAACCAAAATTGTGGTAGAGTAAGGGAGGTATAAAATGGTTGAAAAGAAAAAACCGATTGCTAAAGGGCCGGGCCTCCCGGAGATGCCTGATGAGATTTTGATTTCTCCCGAGAAGCCTGCATTAGACTGGAAGCGCCTGCTTTTTATGGGAATAGGAATTTCCCTGTTTCTAATTATCTATTATTCTCCGCCATGGCCGGATGCTGTTGATCCAGTGGGAAAGCATTTTATTTTGTCAAACGCGGGCAAGGGAGCAATGGCTGTTTTTGCGCTGGCAGGCACATGGTGGGTATTTGAAGTCGTGCCGATCGGTGTAACCAGTCTTATGATAGGGGTGTTGCAGGCCCTCTTTCAGGTCAGATCCGCCAAAGTGGCCTTTAAGGATTTCATGGACCCCTCGGTTATGTTTATTTTCGGCTCAATAGTCATCGGCATGGTCTTTACCAAGACCGGTCTGACCAAGCGTCTTGCATATAAGATGCTGGCTATTGTAGGAGAAAAGACCAGCATGATCTATCTCGGCTGTTTTGTGACGACAGCGGCCCTGACCCACATCATGGCCCACACCGCAGTAGCCGCTACCATATTCCCTTTGCTTATGGCCATCTATGCTCTGTACGGAGAAGGCGACAAACAGACCAAGTTCGGCAAGGGGCTTTTTATCGGCATGGCCTATATCGCAGGTGCAGGCAGTATCGTGACTCTTCTGGGCGCTGCACGCGGGGCCGTGGCCATAGGCTTTTTTAATGATATAATGAATCAGGATATAAGTTTTTTTCAACTCACATATTACATGTTTATTCCGGGCTGGATGATGGTCTTTGCCTTGTGGGGATTTTTCATGATCTTTTTTAAACCAGAGAAAAAAACCATTCCCGGACTCCGTGAGAAGGCAAAAGAACTCAATGCCCAATTGGGAAAGATCACTAAAGATGAGATTATTGCCATACTCATCGTTCTTTCGGTTATCGTTTTCCTGGCTCTGCGGTCCTTTATCCCTGAGTTGAAAATATTTCATAAAACCGCGGTTGTTTTACTTTCAACCGTAGTATTCTTCCTTGTAAAAATCCTGGATGTCAAGGATCTCGAAGAAATACCATGGAATATTATACTGCTTTTTGCCGGAGCCATGAGCATTGGTTTTTGCCTCTGGGAAACAGGCGCTGCCGAATGGATGGCAGTAAACTGGCTGGTGATGTTTCAGGAGTCATCCGGGTTTGTATTTATCATGAGTATAGCCTTTTTTGTCATGATGATGACCAACTTTATCATGAATGTCGCGGCTATCGCCATCTCGTTGCCGGTGGCTCTGGTTATTGCCCCATATCTTGGCGTGGCCGGAGAGGTGATACTCTATGCATCACTGGTCGTAGCCGGAATGCCTTTCCTCTTGCTGGTGGGTGCGGCTCCTAATGCAATAGCTTATGAGTCAAAGCAGTTTACCACAGGCGAGTTCTTCCTGTATGGCATTCCAGCCAGTATAATGCTGATGGCCGTGGTGGCTCTATGCGTATGGGTGATCTGGCCGATTCTGGGAATGCCGATCACGCTGCCCACACCGTAGTGAAAGCAGAAGGCGCAAAAAGACTAATATGAAGGATGTCTAAATAGTATAGCGTTTCATGAAAACCTTTAATGAAACGCTATACTATTCATCATTTTTAATTCATACTGGAGGTTTAAACGGAACGTCATGCCACAGCGTTATTTCTGTCCTGCAATGCAGCTTTTTCAAAAAGCGGCAACCACCTGACTATAGACTTTCAGATAAATAATTTCACTGCGTTATCAGTCAAAATCCTCGACGACGTACACATAAGCACGACTTACTCAGATTTTTCCCTCTATCCTTGTGAAATGAATTATCTGAAAGTCTATATCTCGTATTTTCAAACAAAAAACCTTGAGCACAATGTACAAACAATGTACAAATGACTGTGACCTGCCTTTCGGCCGGAGCGGGGCTCTTGACAAGAAAAAAGGATTAAGAGATGGCTAAAATCAAGAATCTAAAAGGACTAATGATTCCCATTACAGATTACCCCCATATGCCGTATTGGGCCACGTTAGAAGAAGCTGTTGTTCTGCTGAATTTTTCTTATGAGACAGCCCATGACACTATTTTGGTCTTTGATGAGTCTTATAGACTCATGGGTGTTTTAGGCCAGAAAGAAATCTTGAGAAATATCCATCCAGGGTTCTCAAAACTTTCTCCGGAGAAAGTTTCTGATAAATGGGAAAAGCTTATATCGACTCATAATCTTGACCAGTTAAAAAAACCGATAAAGGATTTTATCACTCCATTTAACATAATTGTAGATGTCGAAGATCATGCCCTGAAAGCAGCCCATCTCATGCTTAAACACGATATAGATCTGCTGCCGGTTAAAAAGTCGGAAAAGCTGGCAGGGGTAGTGAAAATGCATGATATATTTCATGAGATTGCAGCGTTTATTCTTAAGTCTTGAAGTCCCGTCAAGACAGATATAGACTTTCAGATAATTCAATGGTATATAATTTCCATTTTTTGGCTAATGAATTCAACATGATAGGATGGATGAGTAAAAAGTGCCTAAAGTGAGCTAAAGTGCCTAAAATGCCTAAAGTTGTGGTACGCCTTCGGCGTGCTAATTGATAAGCCAAAGCTACTTGGAGTTTACCCTTTCGTGTATTGTTATTTTAAGGAATATATAAAATAGCAGCATTCCTTAACTTTAGGCACTTTAATATACTTTAGCTCACTTTAGGCACTTATGTTCTGCAAATGTCTATAGCTGCTCAAGCACCTTTCTATCAAAGGGAAAGTGGGAGATCAAGTGCGTAGTTTATTAAGCATATTTAAAAAGATCAAGTTTAAGAAGGCCGACATTCCCAAAGCATCTCCTCCTGATAGAATGTCATTCAAAGAGAGATACGATTGCTTTCAAAAACTCCTCGCCGATAACAACTCTATCCTGGAGACACAGGCGGATATGGAGGAAAAGCTCTCCGGGGATTATATCTTTGACATGCATTATATTGATTCCAGGTGTGATATCCTGGTAGAAAAGGTTCAGAGTATCATAGAAAATCTCAATAGCCTCTCAAACGGAAAATATCGTGGCCTCTATGATGCATTTGAAAAAATTAACTCTGTAATCAAAGATACCCTTATCAAAAATATCGAGATTCCGGTAACGGATTTCACCATACCTTTTGAAGATGTAACAAAAGATATGGTACGCAGTGTAGGTGGCAAGAATGCCAATTTAGGGGAAATCAAAAACAGGGTTAATCTCCCAGTCCCTGAGGGCTTTTGTATAAGCTCCCATGCCTTCAAGAAATTTATGGATTATAATAAGTTGGGAGATAAGATTGATATTTCTTCGGTAGATACAGATAGTCTGGTAGATCTCACCAGCGCAAGCAAGGCTGCGCAAAACCTGGTTCTGAATGCCGGCGTTCCCCCTGATTTAGAAAAAAGCATATTAGATGCCGCTTTTGAATTAGAGAGAAAGGCAGGTCACAGGGCCGGCGGATTCTATGTATCCGTCAGGAGCAGCGCCATCCATGAGGATACCCAATTTACCTTTGCGGGGCAGTACAAGACCGCTCTTAACGTTGCGCCGGAGGACGTAGTCTCAGCATATGTTGAGATTATCGCCAGCCTGTTTACCTCAAGGGCCATATTCTATTGTAAAAGTAAAGGCTTCCATGTGGAAGATATGGTTATGGCCGTTGGAGTGGTTGAAATGATTGATGCCAAGGCAAGCGGGGTTGTGTACTCGCGTGATCCCACGGATGAAGGCAAGCAAGGAATCATAATCAATGGAGTTTGGGGCCTGGGGAAATATGTTGTTGATGGTATAGTAAAACCGCATACTTATGTGGTCTCAAGGGATATTCCCATGCCCATTTTGGAAAAAAACCAACCCGTGCAGCCGTTTATGCTCATATGCGGCCTTGAAGGGGGCGCAATAGATGTCAGGGTGCCGGATTATATAAAACGAATGGCGTGTCTGACCGATGAACAAGTAACCACCCTCGCCAGATATGCCCTGGTACTTGAGAAACACTATGGGAAGCCACAGGATATAGAATGGGCGCTTGATTTGAATGATAACCTTCTGATTTTGCAGACAAGACCACTTCGGATTGTAGCAGAAAAACGGAGCATGCCTGTTCCCAGATCTTTCCCGGGCTATAAGATTTTGATCAATAAAGGGCAAATTGCCTGCAAGGGTGTTGGTGCCGGAAAAGTACATTTTGTCACCAATGATGAAGAATTAAAAAGCTTCCCGGAAGGGGCTGTTCTCGTAGCCAGACACACCTCTCCGAGGTTTGTGACCGCCATGGATAAGGCCGGCGCTATTATTACAGATGTAGGAAGCCCTATAGGCCATATGGCATCAATTGCCAGAGAGTATGGTGTGCCCACCATTCTTAATGCCGAGATAGCCATGAAGACCTTGAAAGCCGGCCAGGAAATCACCGTTGATGCGATTAATGGAAATATTTATGAGGGGCGCATAGAGCAACTTGTTGAGGCAGGAAAAAGAGATAACACCTTTAAGGATACCGCTGTTTTTGAGGTGTTAAGAGGTGTTTTGCGGAGCATAGTCCCTCTGAACCTTATCTATCCTGAGGATGAGAGGTTTAGTCCACAATATTGTGAAACCTTTCATGACATAACCCGGTTTGCCCATGAAATGGCGATGAATGAGATGTTCAAGTTAGGTGAGGGTGCACATCGAAGGAAGGGCGGGGCAGTGAAACTGGTAGTCAAGCTTCCTCTTGATATACGTGTGATAGACCTGGGTGGTGGTGTGGAAAACGGTTCAGACAAGATTACAGTCGATAATATTGCCTGCATCCCCATGAAGGCTCTCCTGAAAGGGATGATGGCCATAGAATGGCCGGGCCCCCCACCTGTAAATGTAAAAGGCCTGCTCAGTTTAATTGCCAGTACCGCTATGCAGCCCAACTCCGAGAAGTCATTATCGGAACCCAGCTTTGCTGTAATATCCAGGGAATACATGAACTTCAGTATCAGGCTCGGTTATCATCTGCAGACCCTCGAGGCGTATGCAGGTGAGCGCATCAATGATAACTATATTCGTTTCTTGTTTAAAGGTGGCGGGGCATCCCACGACAGACGTGCCAGAAGGACCCGGCTCATAAAGGAGATTTTAGAAAAGATAGACTTTCATGTTGACAGGACCGGCGATGTCCTGGATGGCAGGGTGACCAAGTATGACAGAAATAGTATTGAGAAAAAACTGGGTGTAATGGCCAAGTTGACCGCATTCACCAAACAACTGGATATGACTCTGTTTAATGATGCTGTTGTAGACTGGTATATCAAGGAATTCATCAAGAACCATTATGTCGAGTAAACCATAGCCGTTCACGGCTTGAAACTTGAAATTGGAAAATAGAAAATAGAAATTGGGAAGAACAGCACAAAAGCATGAAGGCCAAATTTCCAACCAAAAGTAACAATGCCATATAATTTAGATAGTTGTACAAAATTAAAAAAAGCCAAACCCTATCAAATAACAAGCCGAGAAATATTAGAGAAAGGACGAAAGCGTTTGCGTTGAAGGATTATATTCGGAGCTGTTCGGATGCCGGACTAATCGGTTTGCCTGCTGGACATGCTTAGGGACGGCGGCACGATTGAGGGGGGATCATATGCCATTATCAATGTTGGATCGACAAATGAATAAATTGGAAATGGAAAAGACGATTTTGGAAGAGTCAAAGGGACTATCTATTTCTGCCTTAAGAGAAATATTGGATTTCATGCGGTTTATAAAATCGAAACGTATGAATGAGGGCAGAATGGAGCCAATTGACAATGTGAAAAGGGAACTGAGTGAATTAGACAAAGCATCCCTTACGCATTTAGAAGCCGAATTTAAGGACTATAAGGAACTATATCCTTATGAGCAATAGTTATGCCGCAGATACTGGTAGCGGGAAAAGAACAAACCAAAATGGTATCTTGCATATTGACACCAATCCGGTATAATAAATAAAGGGGGTATGGTGATGACTTTACAAGAAATCATAGCTGATATTCACGCTCTCAGTGAAGATTTGGAAGCATATGAGCGGAAGTATGGCGTGCTTTCAGAGACGTTCTACGAATCGTACACAAGCGGTGAAGAGCCAGGAGATAATATTTGGGTGCTGGACTGGGCCGATTGGGCTGGAGCATATAAAACCTTGCTTCGTCGTCAGGAACAATACCATTGCGCGATTCAGGCCTTGCGGGAACACACAGAGACGTTGGTCGGTATCATCGAAAGGACAGCTCGGCATGAACCCATTCCTGTCGCTTCGTAACTATGAGGAGTTTGTTTACACCCTCAAGCAACGGTTTCCTTTGGTTCAAGGGTCAACCTTAATCGTTATACCACGTGGTAAACGCATGGCGATTGTACAAGGAGAGATTGCTTTCGCACATGGGTATCGAATTACGCTCAAAGAGCGTCTGTCATTTGACGAAGGGCCAGTTGTAATCGAAGATTACGGGTATGAGTTGTGGCGCTATATGGACAAAATAGCATGGTATGACGCTCAACCACATATCGACGACGCAACTCTTGCCAGCACCCACCCTCACCACAAACACATTCTTCCTGATATTAAGCATCATCGCATTCCTGCACCCGATATGAGTTTCACCCATCCCAATTTACCGGCTCTTATTCGAGAAATCGAGGACCTGCTAAAGGAATGAATCAGATAGCAGGCACAGTTAGCTTCAGGGATATGAATTCAGTCGAAAGGAGACGGTTATGGGAGAAGTGACTAAAAACGAAGATGTGTATATAATTTAGATAGTTGTACGAAATTAAAAAAAGCCAAAAAAAAGGGGGTGGGGCGCCTGCGGCGTAGGGATGTAGGGATTAGGGACAGAGGGATGTATCAGTGAAACTCCGTGTCGTTCCGTGGTGATCTTTTACCAAAAAATGAGTTTTCTGGGTGATGGGCATATTACAAACAAGGAGATAAATAGCATGGAAGATGTCTTAACCATCCATATTCCTGATGAAATTCGGCATAAGCTAAATCGTACACCCGAAGAAATGTGCCGTGATATTCGCACTTACGCTGCATTAATGCTTTTCAGTCTCGGGAAATTATCTTCAGGGGCAGCGGCATTAATGGCGGGAATTCCCCGCGTGATGTTCCTGGATCTGTGCGCAGAATATAATATTCCTATTTCACAAATCACACCGGAGGAACTACGTCGAGAGGTAAGCAATGCGTGAACAGTCATTAGTTTGCGACACATCGTTGCTGCTATACTTAGGACGTATGGAGAACGAAAACCTTCTTCATGCGTTGTTTGAAAAGGTATATGTGACAGAACAAGTAGCCTTGGAGCTGGATGCCGGGCGTTTGCTACGAAGCGATACTATTAATCCGCGTTTGTTTGATTGGATAACATTAATATCAATTTCTCAGGGAAAAATCGATACTTTGCCGCCAAATCGGTTGGGAATTGGCGAGCAGTCGGTCATCGCTTATGCAAAAATCCATGCTAACTGTGTGGCGGGACTCGATGATCGACAGGCTCGAGTTCTGGCAGAACAGCTCAGTCTAAAAGTGGTTGGCGTGATTGGTATTTTATTGAAAGCAAAACGTGCAGGGTTGCTTTCTTCCGTGCGTCCTTTTCTGGAGATCGCCCAGGCTCATGGCTTTCGCATGGCCAAAGAATTGTACGAGGAAGCAGTACAATTGGCTGGAGAAGAAAATGAGTAAAAGGTATGTCTGGAAAAAGGCTGCCATCTGAAACTGAGACCTGATGAATAAGGGATTGAGCGCCTGCGGCGAAGGGATGTAGGGATTAGGGACAGAGGGATGTAGAGACGTAGAGGAGGAAGATGGGGAGGATAGAATCTTTCAGGGAGTTAACCGTTTGGCAAAAATCCCATCAGTTATTTTTGGATATTGCAAATGATGTGGAATTATTTCCCAAAAAACGTGTTGCCTGGATCATAGCTGATCAGATATTAAGGTCGAGCAGTTCTATAAGTGCAAATATTTTTAACCTTTCATTTCGCTTGACTTCCTCTTGCTGTCGTATATATTGTTAATATAATATATCATGTAAGGAGATGTCATATGACAACACAAATGATTGTCCGTATTGATCCAGCCCTCA
>JAIVWD010000057.1:0-13605 GCA_049190315.1 Deltaproteobacteria bacterium
GCAATACAAAAAAGTGATAAGATATAAGACATTAAATGGGTAGCTTTTTTGAATATCGAATGTCGAACAGGGAATAATGAATGTCGAAGGAAGGAATTCCGCCATTTGATATAGGTTTTTTAAGTCATTCAATTGATCTTGATTTTTGTAACAAGCACAGATATTGCCAAACAAAACAAGAACAAAACTTCGTAATTCGACATTCCCTGTTCGACATTCGACATTAAATCAGTATGTTCAATGGCTAAAGATATTATCACCAATGATGTAACTTTTTTGTATTGCACCCCTATTCGACTACTTACATGCTTTTGTGCCTTTGTGGCTGAACTATTACCTTTTTTCGAAGCGGTCAATTTTGAGTTATGAGAAAAATAAATTTAATTTTTATCCTGATAGCAGTCCTGTTTTTATGGTCATGTGGGTTAAAAGATATTTTTTTGCCTGTTCCTGTCAAGCTTGGCCCTGGGGATGAGTTGTTTTCAAAAGCAGAAAAATTGTATCAGGCTAAATCATATGAGAAAGCCCTTAATGCTTATAATGAGTATCTTTTCAGATTTCCTGACAGACCTCTTGCCGATGCTGCGCTCATAAAAACAGGGGCAATTTATACAGCGCTTGGAGATTATGCAGAAGCGCGTGATAGCTATAAACGTTTGCTTGTTGAATATCCTGACAGCTCTTTTGTGCCTGATGCAAGAGTTGAAGGGCTGGTTACATTTTATAATGAAGGTAAATACGAAAGAGTAATAAGGGAAGCTGACAGGGTTCTGGAAAAAATTGTATCCAGGATTCACATTTTGAGAACGTATGTTCTTGTGGGTGATACTTATATTGCAATCGGTTCACCGCTGGATGCTTTGCATTTTTATACATTAGCATTTGAGAAGTCAAAAGATCCGGAAAGAGAGACAGTTATTTCGAAACTTAAGGAGACAGTCGTACAGCTTGATAAAACAGATATTATGTTCATTATAAAACATATGGGATATAAACCGCCTGCAGGCATGCTTATGTATCTATACGGCCTTAAAAAGGCTGAAGAGGAGCAATATGATGATGCTATAATGATGCTTTCCTATTTTGTAGACAGGTTCCCTAAGCATAATTATGCCGCGCAGGCGAAAAATATTATAGAAGAACTCAGCACAAAGTCTGTTTACAGTCGCTATACCATAGGTTGTTTGCTTCCTCTTAGCGGTTATTACAAAAGTTTTGGCAGTAAGGCATTAAAAGGAATTGAACTTGCACTTGGGCAATTCTGTTCTCAGGGCGATCGGCCGGCTATTAAAATAATAATAAAGGATACAGGTTCTGATCCGGATATTGCTGTTAATGCAGTAAAGGAATTGTTTGAAGAGCATGTTGCAGCGATTATCGGACCAATTTTTACTGCTGAGTCTGCGGCTTTAGAAGCACAAAGCAGGGGGATCCCTATAGTTACTATAACCCAGAAAGATAATATCGCTGATACCGGAGATTATGTTTTCAGAAATTTTTTTACTCCCAAAATGCAGGTTGAAACAATTGTTTCTTATGCAATTGAAGAGCTTGAGCTGAAAAATTTTGCAATCCTTTATCCGAATGAAAATTATGGTAAAGTGTTTATGAATCTTTTCTGGGATGAGGTTATGGCTTATGACGGGAAAGTAGTCGGGGTTGAATCGTACGAGCCTGACAGCACTGATTTTGCTGATCCAATAAAGAAACTTGTAGGGCTTTACTATGAATTGCCGGAGGATCTAAAAAATACAGAGGAGCTGATTGAAGGCGAAGATGAAAGCGATGATTTTGAAGAAGTTAAGGATGAAAATGAGGCTGATGAGTCTGTAGAGGAAGAGGGCTCTGGTAGAGGATGAGGAACTTATAGAGGATGATGAGCCAAAGCCTGTTATTGATTTTGATGCTATATTTATTCCTGACTCACCGAAAAGAGCAGGACTTATTATCCCTCAGTTGTCATTTTATGATGTTGATAATGTATATCTTTTTGGTACCAATCTATGGCGTTCAGACACTTTAATCAAAATGGCGCGCCAATATGTACAGAATGCCATAATGCCCGATATCTTTTTTGCAGAAAGCTCTTCAGAAAAGGTAAGAGATTTTGTCAGGACTTTTGAGAAGACTTTCAGGGAGAAGCCCGATTTCATAGAAGCTGTAGCTTATGATACCGCAATGATGTTGTTTCAGATAGTCAGCCGTCCGGATGTCCGATTCAGAAGCGCAGTAAAAAATGAGCTAATGAAACTTAGTAATTTTCAGGGGGTGACAGGTCTTACTTCATTTGATAATAACGGGGAGCTTAAGAAAGATCTTTATCTTCTTAAAATTAAGGGTAATAAATTTATTGAACTGGAATAATAACGGTTTACAGTTCACGGTTCACGGTTAAAATGCCGCAGTTGTTGCATAGTTCATTAAAAAAACCGTAAACCGACAACTGCAAACCGACAACTGTAAACCGTAAACCGCTACTATGAATATAGCTTACACAGCTTATAATCTGCTTACTACTGGTCTTTTCCTGCCGCTGTTTCCTGCCTTCTGGTTTTATTCCCGGATAAGCGGTCGGTACACAGAGAGCATAAACCAGCGTCTTGGTTTTTATCCCCCTGAGCTTGTTGGTCGAATTTCAGGGTCGCCTAGAATATGGATTCATGCGGTTTCAGTTGGAGAGGTAAGTGTAGCTGCTGCAATTATTGAGTCTCTTATTTCTTTTATGCCTGAAAGCGCAATAATCCTTTCAACTACAACTGAACACGGGCAGGCATATGCCAGAAATAAACTCCGATCAGTTGCTACCTGTATATATGCACCCGTTGATTTTATTGCTTCCGCCCGAAAAGCTCTAACTGTAATAAAACCTGATATTCTGGTGTGTCTTGAGACGGAAATATGGCCGAACTGGCTTGTAGAAGCACACAGGATGGGCATTAAGACTGCTCTGATAAATGGCAGGATTTCTGTCCGCACGATTAAAAAATATCTAAAGATTCGACCATTAATGAGGGAGACCCTAAAGCACGTAGATGCTTTCAGCATGATTCGTGAAGAAGATGCGCAGAGGATAAAGATGATAGGTGCTCCTCCGGGTAGAGTAGAGATAAACGGCAATGCAAAATATGATATATTATTAAACCGCACCCATGCTCATATTGTAAAAAAAATGAAGAGTCTCTATAATTTATATGGAGACAGACCGGTTTTTCTGGCAGGAAGCATAAGGAGTTCGGAAGAAAAAATTATCCTCGAAGTTTACCGGAAGATTGTTGAATTTTTTCCTGAAACCCTTTTAATTATTGCTCCAAGGCACTTAGAGAGAGCAAAGCACATAAATGATATGTTTAAAGAAAAAGGTTTTTCATGCCAGTTAAGAACAGATCTTGATAAAAAAAATTGTTTGCGGACAGCGTCCGTGATTATCTTAGACACAATTGGAGATCTGCAGGATACATACAGCATTGCTTCGGTCGTTTTTTGCGGAGGAAGTCTGGTTCCATTAGGCGGGCAAAACATTCTTGAAGCGGCTGTCTGGGGGAAGCCCGTGTTTTATGGACCTTCAATGGAGGATTTTCTTGATGCAAAGGAGTTGCTTGATAAAACCGGTGGCGGCATTCAGGTTAAAGACGGTCGTGAACTGGCGGAAAAGGCAATATTCTATCTTGGAAATCCGGAGCAGGCAGATATTGCAGGAGGATTGGCAAGAAAAGCTGTATTATCAAATAAAGGTTCTGCAGGAAAACATGCGGCGGTGATATACAGGTTGCTTAGTAAGGGCACGGAGCGCCGTGCCCCTACGAATTTTTAAATGAACTCTGTCCTGTTGCATGAAGCACACTTAGCCACAATTTACCGTTTGGATCAATTTTTTTTCGCTTGCCGGCTGAGGCACCCATTGGGATATGAACAAAATAGTTGTTCCAGTGGCCGATTAGAACTCTCGTTTTTCCTGCCATGCCGGCATGAACAGCGTCGCGTCCCAGAAAGCTGCAAAAAACATGGTCATTGGCATTTGCCGGCAGACTCCTTATCATATAACTGGGATCAATATATTTAAGTGATAGATTAATGTTTCTGGATTGGAAATAAGATATTATTTTGTCTTTTAAAAACAGTCCTATATCCTTGAGCCTGATGTTTCCTGATTCATCACGTTCATTTTTATCGATTTCAAAAAACTTCTGGCCTGCTCCCTCAGCCACCAGTATTACAGCATGTTTTCTGAGATGGATACGCTTTTCAAGCGCGTTTAGAAAACCTTTTGGCCCTTCAAGATCAAAATCGACTTCCGGTATGAGCACAAAGTTTACATTCTGTTGAGCGAGGGCGCTTGTTGCCGTTATAAAACCGGAATACCTTCCCATAAGTTTTATAAGTCCTATTCCGTTTGGATATCCTACAGCTTCATTGTGGGCTCCCCTGATCGCCTGTGTGGCCATTTCAACAGCGGTATCAAAACCGAAAGTCCTTGATACCATATAAATATCATTATCTATTGTTTTCGGTATTCCAATAACACTTATTTTCAGGCCCGTTTTTGTTATGGTATCGATTATCCTGGTTGCAGCCATAAGTGTTCCATCGCCCCCGATCATAAAAAGGATACCTATGTTCATTTTCTTAAGGGTATTGACAATTTCCTCTATTGACTGCGCTCCTCTTGAAGACCCTAAGATTGAACCACCCATTTCAAGTATATTGACAACTGATTCAGGTTTAAGATCCATTATCTCGTGGCCGTATTTTGGAATAAAGCCCTGGAGGCCGTATCTCATACCATAGATATTTCGGACCCCGTAACTGTAATGAAGTTCCAAAACTATTGAACGAATTATATCATTAAGACCAGGGCATAGCCCGCCACATGTTACAATTGCACACCTTAGTTTGTCGGGATCGAAAAATATTTTGCTTCTGGGACCAGCCATTTCAAATGATGTGGGTATTTTCCCTGCCTTGACAGTCTTTATAAGCCTCTCAAATTTTACGTCTATTAATACCTTGTCATTATCGGAAACGAAATTTTGACTTTTTGCGCTTTTTTCCCATCTGCTGATCGGTGATAATATTTTTGGCTCACCTAAAGTCTCTATTTCTGCGTCAATGGAATTATAATCCATAACTAACCTCAATTGTTTAACGGTTCACGGTTCACGGTTCACGGTTCACGGTTCAGGGTTTTTTAATCGTTTCGGGTCAATTCCCCGAAGCTTGCTTCGTTGCCTCTCATTCCCGCCCCGCATCAAGTGCGGGGTAAACTTCAGCGGAAATCCAGAATAGACTCCTGCTTTCGCAGGAGTGACAGATACTGGTTTTTTGGGCCAGGATTCTTTACTTGCCGTTAAATTTAAAATCACCTTTACCTAATATATCGTGGAGATGCAAAATACCCTCAACTTTTCCAATTGAATCAGTTATCGGGAGGATAGTTATCTGGTACTGTTCCATTATGTTAAGTGCATCGTAAGCCGGAGAATCAGGGCTGACAGTTCGTGGATTTTTTGTCATAACATCTTCGACTGTAAGCTCAAAAATATTCTTTTTCTTTGTAATAATACGCCTTATATCACCATCGGTTATTATACCTGTAAGGATTTTATCTTTTGTTATTACAAGAGTTGTTCCCAGTTCAAGACGATTGATTTCATCTATGGCGATTTCCATGCTTGTTCCAGCGAAAACTCCTGGCACAGCCTCTCCTGTCAGCATGATATCTTTAACTTTACTGGAAAGCCTCTGGCCCAATATGCCTCCTGGATGAATTTTTTTGAAATCGCTGGGTTTAAAATGTTTTTTGTTAATAAGGACAACGGCAAGCGCATCCCCCATTGCAAGCATGGCGGTTGTGCTGGCAGTAGGTGCAAGGCCTAAAGGGCATGCTTCTTTTTCGACACCAACGTTAATTACTATATCACTGTGTTTTGCCAGGGTTGAATGTATATTCCCTGTAAAAGCTATAACCTTGCACCCTATCTTGCATATGCTTGATAAAAGGATATTAAGCTCATCGGTTTCACCGCTGTAAGAAAGAGCAAGAAATATATCATCCTGACATACCATGCCGAGATCTCCGTGCATGGCTTCAACAGGATGTAAAAATATTGATCTTGTGCCCGTGCTGTTCAGGGTGGCCACGATCTTTCTGCCTACTATTCCGGATTTGCCGATACCGCCTACTATTACACGACCGCTGGAATTGAAGATAAGTTCCACCATCCTGGAGAAATTGCCGTCAATCCGGTCTGTCAATCCAAGTATGCCCTCTGCTTCTATTTTAAGAACCTCAATTGCTTCTTTAATGATCATATATTATTTCCCTATTTGTAATAGCGTAAGCGTTCACGGAATGTTGAAATTAGAAATTGGAAATTTGGCCTTCATGCTTTTGTACTGTTCTTCCCAATTTCCAATTTAATCTCTCCCAAATTTCTACTTTCCAATTTCAAGTTTCAAGCCGTGAACAGCTACTAATATAATTCTCTTTGATATTGGTCAAGTGGTTTACTGTTCGACTATTTACATGCCTTAGTGTCTGAACTGTTACGTCTTTTTTACAAAGCCGTCAAGTTTTAGTTGACAATCAATTTTTAGTTGATTATATATTTTGCCTGCTTTTCTGAATAGTATTTCTTGAAAGCCGGGGAACCCTTAATGTTCCTGAGGCTTTTTTTTTGGGGATTTTATAAGGTTCAAGGTAAAAAAGGAGGGGGTTAAATTGGTTTGTTCAACTGTTAGAGAGGGTATGAATTGCCCATTTATGACTGCAAAGGGATGTAATTACAATGGCGGAATTTGCCATGAGATCGATGAGAAATGTAAAGGCTGTAACCGCAGTACTGAATTTTCATCCGGATGGTACTGTACTGTATCTCCGGATCCATCTTTAAAATGGAAAAATGGGGACTGTAACTTTGCTTCTCATGTTTCCGCAACGTCAAATGGTACAAAAGCAAAACTTAATCCATTAAAGGCATCCAAGAGAAGTAACAGATAACGTTGCTTTCGATTTACAGATAAACCCCGCTCAATTTAACCTCAACCTAAATTGAGCGGGGTTTTTTATTTTATATCTTCCTGATTTTTAAAGCTCTTTTCCCTTGACATTTTTCCCATCTAACCTGTAAGAATCACTCTTATTGATTAATCGGTTTAAACTACTACATCTAATGGTAGTACTCGTTTTACCGTTACAGTAATTATTCAAGAGTGCCTAAAGTGAGCTAAAGTGCCTAAAATGCCTAAAGTTAAGGAATGCGCCTCCGGCGCTGCTAATTTTAACTTTTACCAGGCAAATTAGCTTACTTGAAACCCTGGCAAAAAAATAATCTACGCTAATGAAGTATGAAGTGACTAAAGTGACTAAAATCGTGGAATTTTGTTAATTTTACCCGCCCGCCTCGCCTGAGCGAGCCAACAAAAGGACGAAGAGCATTGAGTACGGCTCGCGACACCTTAACTTTAGGCACTTAACAGTTTATTTGTCTCAAATTTAGATCTTTCATAAAGCTAAAGCGTTACGTTTTTCGGAGGTTTTGTTTATGAATCCTATTGCAATACAGCTTAATAATATTATCGATAAAGGGAATCCCTATATAATGGGGATGCTGTCTGAAATTGGTAAAAATCTTTTTTTCCCAAAAGGTATCTTGAGCCAGAGCGCAGAGGCAAAGGAAAAGGCCTATAAAATTAATGCAACAATTGGTATTGCCAAAGAGCAGGGTAGAACCATGCATTTTGCTTCGGTTGTATCGTCGATAAAGGAAATTCGTCCCAGAGAGTCATTAACCTATGCTCCATCATTTGGCATTCCTGCCTTAAGAAAGATATGGCAGAAATCTCAATTTGAAAAAAATCCTTCTCTATCCGGCAAATCCATAAGCATGCCTGTGGTTACATGCGGTATCACTCATGCCATCAGTGTATTTGCAGATGTCTGGGTGGATCCGGGTGACGTTATAATATTACCCGACATGATGTGGGGAAACTATAACCTTATTTTAAATGTTAGAAAAATGGCAAGAATCAGCAAATATCCTATTTTTTCAGAAAAAGGGGGATATAATCTTAAAGCCTTTGAGGAAAAGGTAAAGGATGAGGCAGAAAAACATGAAAAGATCATTGTTTTGCTTAATTTTCCGCATAACCCTACCGGATATACTCTTACCGAGAAAGAGGCAGATAGTATAGTTAAAATCCTTATTGATGCAGCAGAAGGGGGAACAAACGTAATCGTTGTGTCTGATGATGCTTATTTTGGACTCTTTTACGAAGAAGGGATATTAAAAGAATCTATATTTGCACGTCTTAATGGGCTGCACCCCAGGCTTCTCGCTGTAAAGCTTGATGGCGCAACAAAAGAGAACTTCGTATGGGGCTTGAGAGTAGGTTTTATTACGTACGGATGTCAAACTGAAGATGATTCCGCAGACATTTATGATGCTCTTGAAAGAAAAACTGCCGGAGGTGTCAGGGGTTCCATATCCAATGCCTCACATCTTGGCCAGTCTATAATATTAAAGTCTATGCAGCATGGAAAATATCCTGAAGAGAAGATGGAGAAGTTCGAAATACTTAAAAATAGAGCGATGAGAGTTAAAGAAGTTCTTTTGGATTCCAGATACAAAGATGCATGGGATGTCTATCCCTTTAATTCAGGGTACTTTATGTGTATCAGGCTGAAGCGGGTTGATGCTGAAAAGCTCAGGCTTCATCTTCTGGAAAAATACGGAGTCGGGCTTATTGCCATAGGAGAATCCAATTTAAGAATAGCCTTTTCATGCCTGGAAGAGGAGGATATCCCTGAGTTGTTCGATATCATATTAAAAGGGATTGAAGATTTAAGGGCAGGGGCCAGAGGGCAGGGATCAGGGATTAGGGATTAGGGGTCGGGAACTTTTCCTAATCCCTGGACCCCGACCCCTGACCCCTGCTCTATGAACTATGATTATTAATCAATTTAAAAAACTTTTTCAGTCTATTGCCGGCAGAGAAAGATCCGTCAGCATAGCTCTTGCCGGCAAGTGGACTTTTTATTTTATAGCAATTGGCGTTATTGCCGGTCTCGGCTCAGTTGTTTTTCATTATCTATGCCAGCTTGGAATTCATTACTTTATGGATTTTATAGCTGGTTATAGACCTCCGTTCCCTGCCGGTGAGCATAATCCTTTGTCACCAACAACGACCCCCTTTAATAGATGGATTCTGCTTTTTCTTCCTGCTTTTGGAGGAATTCTGAGCGGCTGGCTTGTATATTCATTTGCACCGGAAGCAGAAGGACATGGAACAGATGCCGCCATTGATTCCTATCATAGAAAAGGCGGCTTTATGCGAGGCAGGGTTCCAATTATAAAAACCATAGCTTCGGCCATCACTCTTACAACAGGAGGTTCAGGAGGCAGGGAAGGTCCTATAGCTCAAATTGGGGGAGGATTTGGTTCATTTCTTGCGACAAAGTTAAAGCTTTCCGACAGAGAGCGCAGGATAATGATGGCTGCCGGCGTGGGCGCCGGTGTAGGCAGTATTTTCAGGGCTCCTCTGGCAGGAGCACTTTTTGCTGCTGAAGTCCTATACAGAGATCCTGAATTTGAGTCCGAAGTTATAATACCTGCTGGAATTTCTTCTGTTGTTGCCTATTGCGTGTTCTGCCTGGTTTTCGGCTGGGGGTCTTTGTTTGAGTCGCCGGATTTTAAATTTCGCAATCCGCTGGAATTAGGGCCTTATACCGTTCTCGCTCTGGTGCTTGTGGGCATGGGCATTTTTTACATTAAATCATTTTACTGTATAGTCAGATTTTTTAAAACATTAAATATTCCAAATCACATAAAACCGGCTATCGGGGGACTCTGTACAGGCATAATCGGTTTCTTTTTGCCTCAAACTTTGGCTTTTGGATACGGTTTTGCTCAGAAAGCGATTTATAATGAGCTGACGATACCTTTTTTGCTCTTTCTTGCGGTCGGCAAAATTTTAACAACATCATTTTCTATTGGTTCCGGAGGGAGCGGTGGTGTTTTCGGGCCTTCGATTGTAATCGGTGGAGCAGTGGGCGGTGTGGTTGGAAAAATTTTCAATCAAATTATGCCGGGGATCGTAACTCAGCCCGGAGCCTTTGTAATTGTAGGTATGGCCGGCTTTTTTACGGCTGTTTCAAACACTCCTATTTCAACCATTATATTTGTAAGCGAGATGACCAATTCTTATCATCTGCTTTTGCCGAGTCTTCTCGTTTGTTCTGTGTCTTACCTTGCAGCCCGGAAATGGACTATTTATGAAAAGCAGGTAAAAAGCAAGATAGATTCTCCGGCACATGCAGGAGATTTTTTTGTAGATATTTTGCAAACAATTAAGGTGAAGGATTTAATGCACCTTGTGAAAAAAGTAAATCTGATTTCTCAGGACATGCCTTTTTTGGAGTTTAAGAAGTTTTTTTCAAAGACAAAGCAGCATTATTTTCCTGTTACGGACCAACATGAAAGACTTGTCGGAATATTTTCCAGTACTGATATCAGGGGGGTGCTCTTTTCGCAGGAGATCGAACACCTTGTTGTAATGCAGGATATTGCTACACCTGATATAATTGTAACTACTGCCTCAGAAGATCTTAACTCCGTACTTAGAAAGTTTACCATAAAAAATATAGACAGCCTTCCTGTAGTTAAAGATGATGACCACGGTATTCTTGTCGGAATGCTGAACAGGAGAGAAGTAATTTCTTTTTACAATCAGCAGGTACAGAAGATAAAGAATAAGGCGGAAAAAAATATTTAATACAGACCTCGTAAATCTTTGCAAATTAAGGGGTGATTTATTGGACAAGAAACTTCTATTCCATTTAGTAGTTATGGTTCAAGGTTCAAGGTTCAGAGGTTCAAAGGTTGACAGATTCAGAATGCTTACCCAGTGAAATCAGTGACACCTGTCTGCGTGCAACGCACAGGCAGATCGAAAAAAATCGCGAAGCGATTAACCCTGAACCTGGAACCGTGAACCTTTGAACCCAGACCGACCAAATGTCCAATTTTTATCAGATCTGTTATGAATAAAGGGCTTGAAGACCATATAAAAATCATTTTTAACGAGGTCTGTAATATTTAACATGCAGTAAAAACAGACCGTGCGGGGGCGCTGTAGCTCCGGCTTTATTTCGGTCCATGGAAAGAAGTATTTGCTTGAAGTCGTCAGGTGTGATTTTGCGAAGCCCTACATCTACAAGAGTACCAACAATGTTGCGCACCATATGCTTTAAAAAACCATTTGCTTCTATTTCAAAGTAAAGATATTGATCATTTTTTTCCTTAATCTTTGCATTAATAATATTTCTTACTGTATGTGACCTTGGGCTTCCCGTTCCTTCAAATGCCTTGAAATCATGTGCGCCTATAATGTGTGATACAGCGGATTCCATTGCATTAAGATCAAGTTTTTTGCGTATAAACCATGCATACTGCCTGCCAACAGCAGCAGGTGTATGGCAGTTTAATATCCGGTAGCTGTAAATTTTGCTTTTTACATCATATCGGGCATGGAATTTTTCATCAACCTCCTTACATTCCTTTATAATAATATCATCCGGCAGGAGGCTGTTTAACCCTCTATAGAACTCTTCCGGCAACAAATTTGTATCGCAATGAAAGCCGGCTACTTGACCAAAAGCGTGGACTCCGGCGTCAGTTCTGCCTGAGCCTGTCAGGCTAACTTTATTACCTGTCATTTTCATTAAAGCTTTTTCAATTTCTCCCTGGATCGTACGCAGATTTTTCTGCCTCTGCCAGCCATGATAGGAGCAGCCGTCATATTCTATAGTAATTTTGAAGTTTTTAGGCATTGCGATAAAAATTTCATATGCAATATTGCACATCAGCTCGTTTCTTTTTTTCGCCGTTTTGACTGATGCTCTTTTTATCTTTTCACTGAACTGGCTGATAATCAGCAACCGATTGGTTTCCAGAGCGTCTTTAATTTCCCTGTCAAAAGGAGTGTATCGCTTCTTGAAATACCGTTCCAGTACGATGATGACAGGCTGCTCACCTTTAGTAAGAAAAATATTACATAAACCTATGTATTAAATATCGTTTTTTTGCTGACAACAATTTTTATTGTTAATTTTATTAAAAGGTAACAGTTTGAATTCATAAATATTACTGTATTTTTTTGGAAGTTTTTATTACTTTTTATTACTTTTTATTACTTTTTAGCAAAACCCACTGGGGGAGCTTGCGTGAACCTGTATTCTTGATTTGATTCATTTTAACCGATAATTCATAAAGCAAATTGTTAATTTTCGTCTTTAACTTGCGATTGATTGAGCTCCTTAGCAGCAAGGGGTTGATAATTGCAGTCTCACGGGTTTAACTCTTTGCCCATTCGGTATTTGATGTCGTAGTTGATTATGAAGTCGAGTTCTTCTTCTGTAAAGCCTTCCCTATGTTTTGTGAGAGTTACCTGCTGGCTACCATTCATTTAATAGAATTTTTCTTTTCTCATCAGCATTGAGAACATTCGAACATGAATCCCAGTCTATTTCGGTTATCTGGTTGTATCTTTCATCAAAGGGGTGTTTCGGTTTAACCGAGTCTATCAACTTCTTTGCATTTTCTATTTCACCATTGGCGACATCTATCCAAACATCCTCTAATACGTCTGGAATTTGGCCAAAAAGATCATAAATATCCTCTAAACGATCCGATAGTAACTCGTGAACGCGATCTTCAACAGAGCCACGATATCTCATGTTATAAACATACACTTCATCTCGTATCTGGCCTATTCGTTGAATACGCCCTTTTCTCTGCTCAAGACGAGTTGGATTCCAGGGCAAGTCAAGATTAATAAGAGTTCCTAACCTCTGAAGGTTCAATCCTTCGCTGGCTGCATCTGTTCCAAGGAGAAGTCGTAATTCTCCTTTTCCTACTTTCTGTTTCAGATCATCCCTTGACACTTTTTTATAGTCACCGGACAGGATAATACCTGAATTATTACCTCCTGCATAAATACCAATTGGTTCATCAGGAAAATCACCGGAAAGCTGGTTTGCCAGCCACCAGATAGAGTCAAAGTATTGTGAGAACACAATGCATCCGAATTCAAGCCAGTTCTTGTCAACTATATATTCTACAACCTTCTGATATTTAGGATCGCGTTCCTGATTGCTCTCAAGCGCTTTAAGACAACGTTCTAATTGTGATCGTTCGCCTTCGGTCAGTTTTTTCATGTCGCTATTTGCTGTTGAAATAATCTGCTGATCATCATTTTCTTCAAAGAGCGATGGATCTATAATACGGGATTGATTTCCCCATTCATGCAACATTTTTTCTGTTGTCTGTCGTCCGGCATAAATAGTACTGCCGATTCTCCTTAATAAAAGTGTTTTTAGGAAACCAGCCCCTTTTGCTCTTTGCCCGAGTAGTGAACAAAATTCTTCTGCATCATTATAAGCATCCTGTAAATAAGGCGGCAGAGGAAGTGAATCTGCGCTGTCTTCGCCAAACAACTTTACTTTAACCGGTTTAAGATAGGGCTCACCGGTTGATGGATCAATAGTTTGTTCAAGAAAATTGCGTGTTCGCCTGACAATGTGGCGGATAAACGGATTATATTTTCTTC
>JAIVWD010000058.1:0-13576 GCA_049190315.1 Deltaproteobacteria bacterium
ACATCTCTGAAAGAAAAGGTGCAAACCGGGGCTGATGTAAAAGAACTGCCGCCCGAATATGCCGACATTGTCTGGAGGGCTGAAGAAAAGCTGGCACAAGCTTCCGAAGACGATCGCGATGAAATGATTAACCTCATAGAAGATATTCGTGATGCTTTAAGTAAAAACCGAATGGAAGATGCAGAAACGTTTAAAAAAGAACTCGACGATATCCTTTTTTATATGGGATAGAACAAGGCTGATAATATGGAACGCTGTCCTACCTGCAATGCCGGATATAAAGGCAAGCTCACCTGCCGTCGCTGCAAAACCGACCTGAGACTTTTACTGGATATTGAAGAAAAATCCCGGACTCATTTTAAAGCAGCGGCAGCAGCATTTGCCGTCAATGATTTCAACCGCATGTTTTTCCATGCCAAACGCAGTTTTTCGTTGCTGCAAACGCCGGAAAACTATCGCCTGCTTGCCTGTTCGGCTTTGCTGATTCGTCGTTTTGACACAGCACTGGCATTGGCAATCTAAACCATTCAAATGACTTCATCATTAGTGACATCAAAAAATAAACATGAAAGAGTAAATGCAATATGACCAGGAATTCTGACGCTTGTACCTACTGTGAAAATCGGTGTTTAAGAAAAATGATTTTGAGCCAATTATGAACCGGTGGCGGGAACTTGCAGATATAATAGGAAAGCAAATCAAAGTTGATGTTATCGGCAAAACTCATATTGGAGAAGTAATGGATGTTGATAATGACGGGGTGTTAATACTGAAAGACGATCAGGGGAGGCTGCAAAGGATTTTTTCAGGTGATGTAACCATGGCAAGGCAACTTCCTGCGAGATTATTGTAGTATAAAGCTTTTTCTTTGCGGCCACGCTTCAGGCAGCCATTGGCATATATGTCGCACTTTTCTTTCAGGACTTTAACTGCCGCCATTGTCTGCTTATCTGTCAACAAATTACTTTCAATTATTTTTTTTAAAGACTGAATCCTGTACCTGTCCAGGCCGGAAGATCTTGAAAGCTGGTCGGCATGCCCGCCTCTTTTTATTATCAGTGGAGTATCTATAAGATATACAGGGTATCTACAGCTTATCCTGAGCCACATATCATAGTCTTCGCAGGCCGGCAGGGTTTCATCAAACATGCCTGCTTTTTCAAAAAGACTGCGTCTTATCATTACTGCCGAAGGGCTGACAAGGCACAGATAAAGTGAATGTTCGAAAATATCTCCGGACAACTTCTTGTGCCGCTTTTTTGGATTGACCCTGATACCGTTTCTTATCCATTTCTCTTCTGTCTGGCAAATCAGAGCGTCAGGATTTGTATTGAAAAAATCAACCTGTACGGACAGTTTTTGCGAAAGCCAAAGATCATCTGAATCCAAAAAAGCAATAAACTGCCCTGATGCCGAAACAATGCCTCTGTTTCTTGCAGAGCTTACTCCTTTGTTATCCTGCCTTAAGACAACAATATCTTCTTTATACGAACTTAGAATACTCTGAGTGTTGTCAGTTGACCCGTCATCTACAACAATCAGCTCAAAATCCGTAAAATCCTGTGCCAGCACTGAATCTATAGTCTCTTTAAGTATCCAGCCGCGATTATATGTGGGGATTATTACGCTTACCAAAGGATTTTCTTTTTTCTTGTACATTCTAAATGCCTATACAAAAAAACGCTCAAGTTGAGCGATTGTTGAGTTTGCTGGAGATGCAAGTCGAAGAGCATGAAGCCATAGTATGCTATTGCGAATGCGCTTCAACGCAGCAGATTCGGCAAAATCGGCGATCTCTCAAGGCATTTTATCGTAACTGCGGACAAGAACTTCTCTTGGTTTTACACCATCTGAAGGGCCGACAACCCCATCTTTCTCCATTACTTCTATAATTCGTGCGGCCCTGTTATATCCTATGCGCAAATGGCGCTGTATCATGGATATGGAGGCCTGGCCTGTTTTAGTAATAAGCGCCACAGCCTCATCATATTTTTCGTCATATTCAAGATCTTCGGATGAGGCTTTTTCTTTTTCAGATTCAGTTATTACTGCATGATCATATTCCGGGGTTTTTTGTTCTTTCAAAAACTCAGTTATTCCGGCAATCTCTTTTTCTGAAATGTATGCACCATGTACGCGCTGAATTTTAGCTGTGCCCGGCGGCAAAAAAAGCATATCTCCGTTTCCTAAAAGATTTTCCGCACCATTTGTATCAATTATCGTCCTTGAATCTGTCTTTGAAGAGACCTGGAAGGAAAGGCGTGTAGGGAAATTAGCCTTTATTATTCCTGTAAGTACATCCACTGAGGGCCTTTGGGTCGCAAGTATCAAATGTATGCCCGCAGCCCTTGCCATTTGTGCAAGCCGTGTCAATGCGACTTCAACGTCCCTGGAAGCAACTATCATCAGGTCTGCCAGCTCATCAATAATTATAACAATGTACGGAAGTTTTTCAGGGCTATTTTCTTCTTTTGTTTTTTCTTTTTCCTTATCGATTTTTTGATTATACTGTTTTATATTTCGCGTCTTTTTTTCTGAAAGCAACTCATATCTTTTTTCCATTTCATGTACAGCCCAGAAAAGAGCATTGGTTGCTTTTTTTACATCTGTAACCACAGGAGTAATAAGATGTGGAATCCCATCATAGCTTGAAAGTTCAATCCTTTTCGGATCTATCATTATAAGTTTTACTTCATCAGGGCTTGCTTTGAACAACAAACTGCAAATCATAGCATTCAGAGCTACGCTTTTGCCTGTGCCGGTTGCGCCTGCAATTAAAAGATGCGGCATTTTATCCAGTTCCGCAACTACCGGGTTTCCTATTATATCTTTGCCAAGACAGATTGTAAGCTTTGACTTTGATTTTTCAAAGTTATTTGAAATAATAATTTCTTTTAGTCTTACTGTTTCTCTTGTCTCATTAGGCAGCTCAATACCGATAGCCGCTTTCCCCGGGATTGGTGCTACAATCCTGATGCTTATCGAACGAAGAGCAAGGGCAAGGTCGTCAGTAAGTCCGACTATTTTGCTAATCTTTATCCCGGGGGCAGGTTCATATTCAAAGGTTGTAATAACAGGGCCCGGCAATATAGTTACGACTTTACCTTGCACGCCAAAGTCTTCAAGTTTCTTTTCAAGCAGTTTCGACTGCATTCTTAGATTTTTATCATCAGCAGAGGCGAGTTTTATTTCAGGATTTTCAAGCAAATTAACAGACGGGAGTTGAAACCCTTTTTCAGCTTTCATGAACTCAAATACATCCTGTTTTGGAGCAGGTACTTCCCTGATCGGCTTGGATTCTATTGCCTTTATCTTTATTTCGCGATCTTTTTTTTTGCTATACTCTTTTTTTATTTTTGATCGGTTTTTGGCTTTTTCTCTTTGTTCTTTCAATATTATGATTATTTTTTTTGTACTTTTTACTGCATTTATAATCAGCTTCCAGGATCGTTTCAAAAAGATGATCAAAGAAAAACCAGTGGCCATGATAAAACCCATAAGCCACATAAGGATAAGTATAACAGCGCCGCCTGTATGATTTGTATATTCGATAAGGAATGATTTGATGGGGGTGCCAAGTATGCCGCCGGATGAAAATTTGCTTCCGAAAATTATGAAGTGGTTTTGCTGGAATGCAAGAAGGCTTCCGGTAGAGATAATAAGAATAATTCCACCGGCTATTATCAGAATAATAGCTTTTTCATGGTAGTCACCAAAAAAATGTACGCTGGATAAAAGAAATAATATCGGTATCCAGAACGCCCCAAGTCCAAACAGCCCAATTAAAATACCCGAAACATGGGCTCCAAATATGCCGAACAGGTTGTGAACGTTACCTGCCGCTTTTGCATTATGAATTGAGGGATCTCCAGGGCTGTAAGACAAAAGGCTGCCCAGTGTGAAAATTAATAGAAAAAAGAGGAAAATGCCGATAATTTCTTTGCGCATAATTTAGGTTATACTTCTATAATAAAAGGTAGTATAACTGGACGGCGTCCTATTGTAAAATAAAAATACTTTTTTAGAGCCGGCTGTATCCGAGATCTGATTTTATCAATTCTGTCAGGGACATCAGGACCTGTTTCTTCTAAAATTTCAAGTATTACACACTTTGCGTCTTCGAGAAGATGTCCTTTTTCCATCTCAAATACAAAACCATGTGAAACAATTTCCGGGCCATGCATAATTATTCCTGATTCTTCGTCAAAAACCATGTTAACTACAACAAAACCATCTCTTGATAGCATACGTCTTTCTTTTAGTACACTTCTCCCGACATCACCGACTCCTTTCCCGTCAATAAGCACCCTGCCGGTCATAATCTTTTCAAGAACTTTTCCTCCATTTTCATCAAATTCAATTACCTGGCCATTTTCAGCGAGAAGTATTTTGTTTTTTGAGACGCCAACCTGTTCGGCAAGCCGCGTGTGCAGAATCAGGTGCCGGTATTCACCGTGTATCGGAATGAAATGTTCAGGCTTAGTAAGGTTTATCATTAGTTTTAATTCTTCCCGAAAAGCATGGCCTGATACATGAATGGCCGAAATTTTTTCATAAATAACGTCAGCGCCTTTTCTGTAAAGATTGTTTATAATATTTGAAATAGCTTTTTCGTTTCCGGGAATGAATTTTGACGAGAAGATGACGGTATCGCCTTCCTTGATTTTTATTTGTTTATGAATGCCTCTGGACATACGGGCCAGGGCCGACATGGGTTCACCCTGGCTGCCGGTTGTTATTATTGTTATTTCATCGTCTTTAAAGTCATCGATTTGTTTAATATCAATTTCCATCCCCTCAGGGATATGGATGTATCCAAGATCTTTCGCGATATTTGTGCTGGTTTCTATACTTCTGCCGCTAATTAGTACTTTATTTCCTTTTAATCTCGCAATATTAACTATTTGTTGTATTCTCGCGACATTTGAAGCAAAAAGAGCTACAATTATACGTCCCTTGCTTTCAATTATTATCTTTGCCAGAGCTTCACCTATGTCCTTGTCGGATATAGTATATCCTTCCTTTTCCACATTTGTGGAGTCTGACAGCAGCGCAAGGACTCCTTCATCTCCACACCTGGCAAACTTATTCAGATCGGTCATTACGCCATCCACCGGCGTATGGCTGATTTTAAAATCTCCTGTGTGCACAATAAGCCCATAAGGTGTTTTAACGGCAATTCCTATGCCATCTACAACGCTGTGGCTTACACGGATAAACTCAAGCTCAAAGATTCCTATTTTAAGTTTTTTTCTATGAGAAATTTCATTGAGAGAAGTTGATGAAAGAAGACCGTGTTCTTCAAGTTTGTGCTTTACTATTCCAAGCGTGAAACGAGTTCCAAAGACCGGAACATTTATTTCTTTAAGCAGATAGGGCAGGGCTCCAATATGATCTTCATGGGCATGGGTTAAAACAATTCCTGAAACTTTGGACTTGTTCTCTTTCAGGTAATTAAAATCTGGTATTACATAGTCAACGCCAAGCATATAATCTTCAGGGAACATAAGGCCTGCATCAACAACAAAAATAGTATCTCCGTATTCAAAGGCCATCATATTAAGGCCGATTTCTCCCAACCCGCCCAACGGGATTATTTTCAATTTCACAATTTGCCTCTTTTCCCCTTCTCAAAAGATTCGCAAATGATATTTCTTACTTTTTCCAAAAGCTCGTCTTTAGTTTTTCTGGTATAATTTTTTGTTTCAATTGGTTCTTTAATTTCTATAGTAACATTTCCCGGTCTTATAATGAGTTTATCCTTTGGCATGATAGGCCATGTTCCGTGTATTATTACAGGAACTATCGGAACGCCGGATTCCACTGCTAAAACAAACCCACCTTTTTTAAATGGCCTGATATTACCATCTTTGCTGCGTGTGCCCTCAGGATAGATTAATACAGAAATTCCTTCCCGAATATTTTTTGCAGCCTTTTTTAAGCTTTTAAAAGCAGCTCTGCGATTTGATCGGTCAATATTTATATGTCCAATCCTTTGCATTGCATAACCGAAAATCGGTATCTTGAAAAGTTCTGCTTTTGCAACCCATCTGAACTTAAAAGGAAGATGAGCCAGGGCAACGGGAATATCAAAGTTGCTCTGGTGGTTAGACATGTATATATAAGACCTGTCAGGTCGTATATTGTAAAGGCCCTTGACGGTTACTTTAATGCGGCTGACGGCAAGCACAAATTTAGCCCATGCTTTTGTACAATTATAAGCCAGATCGCTATTTTTATTTATAAAAGATGCAAGTATGGTTAGGCTGCTGAAGAAGACTGTAGCAGGAAGAGCAAATATTGCAATAATCAGGGTTCGTATCATATATAGTAATGGTTCACGGTTGTCGGTTTACAGTTGATCAAAACATAAAGTAACTAATAGACTGAAGGTAGAAGGCTTTTAGGGAAAAGACTCCCGGAAGCCAATATGTTATTAAAGCGGCCAGAAATTTTGTCCTAAACATAGAAAATAACGTTCAGGAATCATCTGTTTCCTTCAGCCTATAGCCTTCAGCCTAAACGCCTGAGTAGTTGCCTAAGTTATTATTTCCAGTTTTTCGAATATTGAGTCGGCAAACTGAATAATCCAGTTGCGCTGTGATTCGGTTGCATAGCTTGTACAATTGCATTTTATTGTACTTCTGGATCTTACAAGAAGTTCACAGGATACACGGTCAGGTTCTATATCTATTGCAAAATAAAATGGCTGGCATTCTTTATGTTCAGCCTGAATGTCAGTCAGGATATTTTCATCAAGCTGTATCCAGTATATTCCATCTATCTTTGAAGAACCAACGTTCTCATCCAGATAAGTCTTAATCTTTTCGTATTCTCCGAGTCTTAGATCATCAATAATATATTGTTTCATAATATTTTAAAATTAGCATAGATTATTTTAGCGTGCAGCCTAAATCCTGCAAGTGTCGAGTTTGCCACAACCACAAGGCGTGAAGCTGTAGTGCGCTACCGTTCAATTTTCATCGCTCTCTAACCTTGAACCGTGGAACTTTGAACCTGAGTAGTTACGACAAATTAACTTTGCTGGTGTTTAAGAATAAATGATGCGTATATTAACACTATAAAAATGAATATTCTTGACTAGTTACTGTATTTTAGGCTAAATATACCCGAGCCCATTCTATCTATCGCAGCTTAACTGATCCCGATAACCTTGATAAACTACAAAGACAAATAAAGGAGCAACCAAAATGCGAGAATCCATAGATATATTTAATATTCATCAAAAGATAATGGATGATTACAAGCATTTTGTCGGCAGTTTTATAAATATTAAAGATGAAAAAATTAAAGAAGTAGTTGAAACGGAAATCAATAAAGGAAAGTTCTGGCCAGAACCTTTAATACAGTTTAACCCCTCATTTGAACAAGGCGAATCAGCTCAGTCCCTTTGTGATAAAGGGATACTGCATCCCGATCTATCTAAAATTTTTAAGAATTACGATCTATTCAAACATCAGGTTGAAGCAATAAAAAAAGGATGTAAAGGTTTGGATTTTGTCGTTACTTCAGGTACCGGCTCTGGGAAATCATTAACATTTTTAGGCACAATTTTTGATTATCTTTTAAAGAATAAAACCGGCGACGGCATCAAAGCGGTTATTGTTTATCCTATGAACGCTTTGATTAATTCCCAGTTTAAGGGGATAAAGGAATATAGAGACAGCTATAAAAATACAACCGGCAAGGATTTCCCAATAACATTTGCTAAATACACCGGCCAGGAAGATGAGGAAGAAAGAAAGAGGATAAAGAGCAAACTCCCTGATATTATTCTTACAAATTATATGATGCTGGAGTTGATTCTAACAAGATCAAAAGAAGATATTATCCGTAATTCAATATTTGATAACCTTAAATACCTTGTATTTGATGAACTTCATACTTACAGAGGCAGGCAGGGATCAGATGTAGCTATTTTAATCAGAAGAATCAGAGCGCGGGCAACTCATAGCATATCATGTATAGGCACTTCAGCCACCATGGTTTCTGAAGGCACAATTTCCGAACAGAAAAGAAAAGTGGCTGAGGTCGCATCTAAGATATTTGGCGCTATGTTTTCAGAAGAGCAAATAATCAATGAATATCTGGTCAGATGTTTTGATTATGATGGCAACTTGCCGGATAAAGAAGCCTTAACAAAAGCTTTGCAATCTGAAATCGATCCTGAAGACTCTGAAGAAAAATTAATAAAATCCCCTTTAAGCGCCTGGCTTGAAAACAGAATTGCTCTTGATGAAAACAGCGGTATGCTCGTAAGGCATAAGCCCATGCAGTTTTCCCTGATTGCATATAAACTTGCTGAAGATACCGGCCTTGATAAAAGCCTTTGCGAATCACAGTTGAAAAAGTTTTTAAGGTGGATATCAAATGTAAATGAAAATCTTGAAGATAAAAGATATACCTACCTGCCATATAAAGTTCATCAACTAATATCCCAGACCGGCGCTGTATATGTATCCCTGGATAATGATGATGACCGGATTATAAGCCTTGATCCTGCAAGCCATAAGGGCCGCGGTGACAACAGAATTCCATTATTTCCGGCAGTATTTTCCAGGATTTCAGGTCATGAATTTATCTGCGTGGACAAGGACCTTAATAATGAAGTTTTAAGGCCGCGTGAATTCAGAGAAATCTTGAGTGATGAAGAAGACCTCACATCAGGATATATTATTACTGGTTCAGATGTGTGGAACCCTGAAACAGATCTCGAACAACTTCCTGACGCCTGGGTTCAAGTTGACAAGTCTGGCAATTACAAACCTCAAAAAAAATATAAGGACAGGTTGCCCCAAAAAATTTATTTTGATCAAAAAGGAAATTTTTCAAGCAGAAATGAATATAAATATGAAGGCTGGTTTATGCCGGCAAAGCTTTTATTTGATCCTACATGCGGCGCCCAGTACGATCCAAAAACAAATGAAGCAACAAAACTGACAAGACTTGGCAGTGAAGGCCGCAGCACATCAACAACAGTGCTGTCATATTCTATCTTAAATCAACTCGAAGAACACGGATTTCAGCCAAAAGACCAGAAATTATTAAGCTTTACAGATAATCGGCAGGATGCCGCCCTGCAGGCAGGTCATTTTAACGATTCATTAAAAGTTATCCAGCTCAGATCAGCAATCTATCAGGCCATTGATAGATACAAAGAGCGGGACTTTACAAATCTGGACCAAGCCATATTCGAGGCTCTTGATCTTTCTCCTGAAGAATATGCTGCCAATCCTGCAACAAAATTTCCCGGAGCAATAAAGGACAATGAAAATGCATTAAAAAACTATTTAATGTATCGCTCTCTTTATGATTTAAGACGCGGCTGGCGGGTTGTGCTTCCTAACCTGGAGCAATGCGGTCTGCTGAATATCGGCTATAAGCACCTTAAAGAAAACTGCGAATCTGATGAAAGCTGGCAGGGCGTGCCGTTTCTTGAAGACCTTTCACACAAAGACCGGACTGAAATTATTTATCAGATTCTGGATTTTTTCAGAAAATCTTATGCGCTATCCAGTGAGGAATATTTAACTCAAAACGCTATTAATGAGAAAAACAAGGAAATTAAAGAAAGGTTAAAACTTCCCTGGAAATTTGATGAAAACGAAAAAATAGCAGACCCGGTCAAAATGGCATATGAACCATTAAAAAGAGGGGACAGGAAAAGTCTTGGGCCTGCCAGCGCTCTGGGTAAATATCTTAAAGAAAAAGCTAAACTCAAGGGAATCGTTTTCAATAATAAAACTTACATAAATTTCATAAAACTATTGCTGAAACTTTTGGCAGAAGCAGGCTGGCTTAAGGAAACAACTGACAAAAACAGGGAAAATCAGGACACATATTTATACCAGCTCAGGATTGACCAGATTATATGGAAGATAGGTGATGGCAAGACCGTAAAGCCGGATTACGTTAAAATCAGATCCTATAAAGGATATAAGCAGAAGCCGAACACTTTTTATCAGAAATTATACAGGACCGATTTTAAAACCAGGAAAAAGCTGATTGGAAAAGAGCATACCGGCCAGATTAGCAATGAAGACCGGATAGAACGTGAAGATAAATTTAAAACAGGCGAATACAGCGCATTATTCTGCTCACCTACCATGGAACTTGGAATTGATATTGCGGATTTAAATGTTGTCCACATGAGAAACGTTCCGCCAAACCCTGCCAATTATGCACAAAGAAGCGGCAGGGCGGGAAGAAGCGGTCAGGCAGCGCTGATATTTACCAGTTGTTCTGTGTATTCACCGCATGACAGCCATTACTTCAAACATGCGATTGATCTTGTATCCGGCGTTGTGGCCCCGCCCAGGATTGACCTTACAAATCAGGAATTGTTGGAGACACATCTTAATGCAATATATCTGGCAAGAGTAAAACTAAGCGAGCTGAATCAGCATCTGATCGATCTTCTCGATAAAGATGACAAAGAAAACCTTCCTTTATTATCTGAAATTAAGGAGCAACTAAATTTAGGTCGGCAATCAAAAATAGAAATAAAGTCTGTTTTTGAAAAAGTGGTCAATGACCTTAAAGACATGAAATCAGCATCATTGTCATGGCTGAATGATGAATGGATAGACAGGGCAATCAACCGGGCGCCTGAAAGTTTTGACAGGTCTCTAAACAGATGGAGAAGATTATATATTGCAGCACAAAAACAGTTGAATGAGGCTCATAAAATAGCAGATAGCGGACTTTATACAAGCCGCTCCGAACAGATGAAGGAGGCAAAAAGGAATTGGGCTCAGGCAATCAGGCAGAGAGAGCTTCTTGAAAACAGAGTATCTTACAGCAGCCTGTCGGAATTCTATCCTTACCGGTATCTTGCAGCAGAGGGTTTCCTGCCTGGTTATAATTTTACACGCCTGCCCATGAGAACATATATCCCCATAGGAGATTCAGGCGAATATATATCACGGCCGAGGTTTATTGCCTTAAGAGAGTTCGGCCCGCGAAATATTATTTATCATAAAGGCGCTAAGTATCAGATAGAGCAACTCCTTTCACAGGAATCGGAATCGCATTTAAAACCAGCCAAGGTCAGCACAAAGTCAGGTTATATCCTGATGGGTGATGAATACAGTTGCGAGATATGCCCCTTCAGTAATGTTTCGATCAGCGGAGGTGAAAACAAGGAAATATTTACAGACCTTCTTGAAATGGCTGAAACCCGCACAAGGGAAATAGACAGGATTTCCTGTGAAGAGGAGGAGAGGCTCTTTCGCGGATTTGACATCAAAACCTACTTTTCCATGCCCGCAGGTGGTCTGGATAATATCCGCACGGCTAAAATTAAAAATGATGATGATGAATTTTTATATGTGCGGTTTCTCCCATGTGCCCGGCTTGTCCAGATCAACAATAAATGGCGGAGGTCAAAGGAGAAAGGCTTTTTAATGGGACTAAATACAGGCGCCTGGAAGAAAGAAGCCTTTGATCATAATGCAGAATCAGCCGAACCGGTCAGGAGAATAAAACTCGTCACTTATGATACAGCAGATGCCCTGTATATAGAACCGATTAAATCACTCGGCCTGACTCCGGCAGGTGTTATTACTTTGCAATATGCTCTCAAGCGCGCAGTTGAAAATGTTTTTCAGGTTGAGCCAAGAGAAATCGGCGCAGAACTTATGGGAGATGAATCACAGCCGAATATTTTTCTGTATGAAGCTTCAGAAGGAAGCCTTGGTGTTTTGTCACAGTTTATCGAAGACAAGGATGTTTTTAAAAATGTTATTTCAGAAGCAATCAATATTTGCCGCTTTGATGATAAAACCTACAATGATGAAGCCTCTTATGATGACCTTTTGAACTATTATAACCAGAGATATCATGATGTGATCAACCGGTTTGAAATTAAGGATGCTCTTGAAAAGCTCAAAGTATGTGATGTTGAAATCATTACCAGCAAAATATTCGAAGATTATGAAGAGCAGTATCAGCAGCTTTTAAAAGGGATTGATCCAAATTCTTCAACTGAACTCAAATTTTTGAATTATCTTCATGATAAAGGGCTGAAACTGCCGGATGCCACACAAAGAACCGTTGAAGGTATCTACTGCAAACCGGATTTTTTCTATGAACCTGATGTGTGGGTTTTCTGCGATGGAACCCCCCATGATGAGCCTGAAATTAAGAAAAAAGACAAAAACCAGCGGGCTGCGATCCTGAACAGAGGAGACCAGGTTTTTGTGTATTATTATCAAGACAAATTAGAAGAGATAACCGGAAAGAGGCCGGATATTTTTAAAAAAGTAAAATAGATCCATGAAATTTAAGGCAGGATCACTGGTTACAGCAAGGAACAGGGACTGGGTTGTTCTTCCTTCAAATGATGACAAACTAGTTTTGTTAAAACCGCTTGGCGGATCTGAGGAAGAGACAACAGGTATTTATCTGCCCCTTGCCTTTGCCGATGACAGGATCGAATCCACAAACTTTCCTCATCCTTCTGCAAAAGATCTGGGGGATATTGCTTCTGCCAGGCTGCTTTATAATGCTGTCAGGCTCTCCTTTAGAAACGGCGCAGGCCCTTTCAGGTCTTTGGCAAAGTTTTCGTTCAGGCCGCGGTCATACCAGATGGTTCCGCTTATCATGGCCCTCAAGCAGGAAAGTCCAATACGGCTGTTAATTGCGGATGATGTTGGCGTGGGCAAAACAATCGAGGCTCTGATAATATTAAAAGAGCTTCTTGAACGAAGAGTGATCAAACGTTTTGCCGTTATTGTTCTGCCCCATTTATGCGAACAGTGGCAGGCAGAGCTTAAGGATAAATTCGGTATCGAGGCGGTTGTCATCAGGTCAAATACACAGGCAAGGCTGGACAGGGAGATTCCAGGGGATACCAGCGTATTTCACCATTATCCATATCAGGTCATCTCCATTGATTATATTAAATCGGATCAGCGCAGGCAGGTTTTTATTCAGGAATGCCCGGAGTTTATTATTGTGGATGAAGCCCATACCTGCTCGGTTGCAGCAAACGCAAAGGCTGTCCAACAGCAGAGATATCAACTCATCAGAGATATTGCAAAAAAGTCCGGCCAGCACATGATGTATCTTACCGCAACTCCTCACAGCGGCAAGGCAGAGCAGTTCAGCTCTCTTCTCGGTTTAATAAAGCCTGAATATCAGTCTCTTGATCTTCCAGTCGCCACTCAGAACCAGCGCAGGGATCTTGCAAAATATTATGTCCAGAGAAGGCGGGCTGATGTTGAAAAGTGGATGAACGAAGACACCCCTTTCCCAAAACGGGATGCCGGAGAATTCCAGTATGACCTGTCAAAAAAGTATTCAGAATTTTATGATGATATCCTCGATTTTGCGCTCGGCCTGACAAGAAGCGGTGATCTTCATGAAGGCAGAAAACGTTTAAGATACTGGTCAGCCCTTGCTCTGCTCAGGGGAGTTATGTCCAGCCCCGCGGCCGGCGTTGAAATGATAAACAACAGGATAAAAAAGCAAGCCGCTTTTGATGATGCTGACGATGTTGTTGAAACAGATGAAAATCCGATCATGGACGATGATTATGACAGCGCCAGAGACT
>JAIVWD010000059.1:0-13328 GCA_049190315.1 Deltaproteobacteria bacterium
TCCAGTATTCATCTCCTTCAAGCTGTCCTATTATTACATTAAAGCCGTTATCTTTGAGGTTTAAGGCCTGTGCTGGGCCTTGAACTCCATATCCAAGGATAACAATTATTTCATCTTTTAGAACTTCCCTTGCTTTATCCAGAGAAAATTCGTCTGCTGTTATTATTTCTTCTACAACTCCACCAAAATCAATTTTTGCCATCGTATTCTCCTTTATTTATAAGTAACCGTTCACGGTTCACGGTTCACGGTTCACGGTTTACAGTTGTCGGTTTACAGTTGTTGGTTTACAGTTATGCATTCCCACGCTGGAGCATGGGAACGAGAAAACATTTTAACCGTAAACCGTGAACTGTAAACCGTAAACTGTCACATCTATACAACCTTCGGCTCGCGGGATAGAGCGATAATTCCTGTTTTAGCGATTTCCTTGATTCCTAAAGGTTTCAGGAGACTCAATATGGCAGATAGTTTGTCTTCATCTCCTGTTATTTCAATAGTGTAATGTTCCAGTCCGACATCTATTATTTTAGCTCTGAAGATATCGACTATTCTAAGTATTTCGGCTCGGTGTTCGGGTTTGGCGTTAACCTTTATAAGAGCCATCTCTCTTTGAACAAATTCCGTGCCTGTGAGTTCGATTACCTTCATTACATTTATGAGCTTGTGAAGCTGCTTCATAATTTGTTCCAGAACAACCCTGTTCGCCGTAGCAACAATTGTAACCCTTGATACATTAGGTTCTGTGGTTTCGGCAACGCACAGGCTGTCGATATTATAGCCCCTTCCACCGAATAATCCTGAGATTCTGGAAAGTACACCGGGCTGGTTCTCGACCAAAATCGAAAGTACATGTTTTTCTTCTATCATGATTAATATCCTTTTTTCTGTCATGTAGCTTGGTGTTAAACTATGTTAAACCAGCAGCATTTCTGTTATGGGCGCGCCTGCGGGAACCATTGGATAAACGCATTCCTCCTGTTCTACAACAAAATCCATGATTACTGCTTTAGGACTGGAAAGACCTTTTTTGAGCACTTTTTCAACTTCATCCGGTTTTGTAGCTCTTAATCCAACTGCTCCATAAGCTTCAGCCAGTTTAACAAAGTCCGGAGCGTGTTCCATACATGTTTGTGAATAACGCTTTTCGTAAAAAAGCTCCTGCCATTGCCTGACCATGCCAAGATAACTATTGTTCAAGATTACAACCTTAATCGGAAGACCGCATTGGGCAGCAGTTGCCATTTCCTGGATATTCATCTGAATACTGCCATCTCCTGCAATATCCACTACAAGTTTTTTGGGGCAGGCCAATTGAGCTCCTATTGCTGCAGGAAGTCCAAAACCCATTACACCCAAACCACCGGAAGTAATAAAATGATTGGGTTTGTCAAAATGATAATACTGTGCGGCCCACATCTGATTCTGACCTACTTCAGTAGTTATTATAGCTTTTCCCTTGGTTAGTTCGTAAAGCTTTTCCACAACGTATTGAGGCTTGATAACTTTTTTCTGATCATATGCCAGGGGTTTTGTTTTTTTCCACTTCTCAATCTCTTCAAGCCACTTTTTCCTCTTTTTGCCTAAATCACCCAGATCTTCCTTGTCCATGAGCTTGTTAAGTTGTCCAAGTGTTGCTTTACAATCTCCGACAATAGGAACAGTAACAGGGATATTTTTTTGTATAGATGTCGGATCAATATCTATGTGTATTATTTTTGCGTGTGAAGCAAATTCATCGGTTTTTCCTGTAACACGATCATCAAAACGAACACCAATACCTATCATCAGGTCACAAGCTCCTGATGACATGTTTGCCCTGTATGTGCCATGCATGCCAATCATTCCAAGCCACAGAGGATCTGTACCAGGGAATGCCCCTAATCCCATTAAGGAAGCTGTCAAAGGAATTTTGGTTTTTCGTGCGAACTCTGTAAGCTCTTTTGAAGCTTTTGAAAGAACAACTCCGCCTCCGGCAAAAATAAGCGGTTTCTTAGCATTCTTTATAAGACTCACTGCTTTACTCAACTGCCTCCTATTTGGTTTATACGTAGGATTGTAAGACTTTAATTCAATCTTTTTTATTGGCGTATAATCAATTTTGGTTGCAGCGACATTCTTGGGAATATCTATCAGGACAGGTCCAGGACGTCCTGACTGGGCAATATAAAAAGCTTCTTTAACAACCCTTGCCAGATCTTTAGTATCTTTAACAAGGTAATTATGTTTTGTGCATGGTCTTGTTATCCCAACAATATCAACTTCCTGAAAAGCATCGTTTCCAATAAGCTGGGTGGGAACCTGGCCGGTAAATATAACAATTGGAATTGAATCCATATAGGCGGACGCTATTCCAGTAACCGTATTGGTTGCTCCGGGACCGGAAGTAACAAGAACGACTCCTACTCCTCCGCTGGCTCTTGCATAGCCGTCAGCAGCATGTACTGCACCCTGTTCATGGCGCACAAGGACATGATGTATATCGGTCTTAGCAAGTTCATCATAGATATCTATGACAGCGCCACCCGGAAATCCAAAAATAGTTTTTACACCTTCTTCCTTTAGTACTTCCATAAGGATTTGTGCACCTGTAAGTTTCATGATAAATCCTTCCTTTCAATTTGCGGGTTATACAAAAAAAATGCCTAAAGTTGTGGTACGCCTTCGGCGTGCTAATTGATAATCCAGAGTTACAAGAGTTACTCCTTCTTTGCGCATTGATGACTGAAGGCATCTATATAAAATGGTAGAATTCCTTAACTTTAGGCACTTTAACATACTTTAGGCACTTTAGGCACTGTCTTTCTTTTTAGGCACTGTCTTTACTACTTGAAAACTGCTCCATCGCTGGCAGATGAAACCATGCGAGCGTATCGGGCCATATAGCCATGGGTTATCTTTGGCTCTGGGGGAGACCACTTTGATAATCTGTTTTGTATCTCTTCTTCAGATACTTTGAGCGTTATGTTTTTTTCGGGAATATCTATAGAAATCAGATCGCCTTCCTGTATAATTGCAATAGGCCCGCCCTGCATAGCTTCAGGAGAAATATGTCCTATTGCAGCACCCCTTGTACCCCCGGAAAAACGGCCGTCTGTAAGAAGTGCGACATGAGCGTCTAATTTCATACCTGCAATTGCCGAAGTCGGAGTCAACATTTCGCGCATACCAGGACCGCCCATTGGTCCCTCATAGCGAATTACAATAACATCTCCTTTTTTTATTTTGCCCTTCATTATTGCCTTACCGGCATCTTCTTCTGAATCAAATACTCTGGCAGGGCCTTCATGGCATAACATTTCATCAAGAACCGCTGATTGTTTTACAACACATCCATCCGGGGCAAGGTTGCCGAACATTACAGCAAGTCCGCCCTGGGAGTGATAGGGATTATTAACTGAACGAATTACATTATTATCCAGTATCATTTTATCCCCGGTGTTTTCGCCCACTGTTTTGCCTGTTACTGTAATACATTCATCATTAATAAGCCCGGCTCCGGATAATTCCTTTAAAACCGCACTTATTCCACCGGCACGGTTTAAGTCTTCCAGGTGATGACTGCCCCCGGGACTTAAGGAACAGAGATGAGGTGTAACCTTGCTTATTTCGTTAATTAGATTGAGATTTATATCTACTCCAGCTTCTTTTGCTAAAGCTGTAAGATGCAGTACGGTATTTGTGGAGCAGCCCAATGCCATATCAATGGTGAGCGCATTTTTAAAGGCTTTTTCCGTCATGATTTTTTTTGGTGTAATGTTTTTTTCAAGAAGGCTTATGATCTGCATCCCGGCTTCCTTGGCAAGACGGATTCGAGCGGCCATAACCGCTGGTATTGTTCCATTGCCGGGCAGACCCATCCCTATAGCTTCTGTCAGGCAGTTCATAGAATTGGCAGTAAACATACCGGCACAGGAACCGCAAGTAGGGCAGGCGGTATCCTCAATTACAGACAGCTCTTTTTCAGTCATTTTTCCGGAAAGCACCGCACCAACAGCTTCAAAGACAGTGATAAGATCTATTTTTTCAGAGCCGGCTTTTTCAGGATGCTCTCCGGCAAGCATTGGACCTCCGCTTATTACAATGGTGGGGATGTCCAGACGCGCGGCAGCCATAAGCATCCCTGGAACAATTTTGTCACAATTCGTAACCATTATCATTGCATCAAATGCATGAGCAACAGCCATAACTTCTATAGAGTCGGCAATCAGTTCTCTGCTGCCTAAGGAATATTTCATGCCTGTATGATTCATGGCAATGCCGTCGCAAACACCAATAGTCCCGAATTCAATCGGAGTACCGCCTGCCATGTAAACTCCAGCCTTCACAGCTTCAGTAATTTTATCAAGATGTATATGGCCGGGGATGATACCATTTGCAGAATTGGCAATACCTATGAGAGGCCTGTTAATTTCAGAATCCGTATATCCCATTGCCTTAAAGAGACTGCGGTGTGGGGCTCTTTCAATGCCTTTTTTTGCATTATCACTTTTCATTTGAGAATCTCCATAATGCCTAAATTGAGCGATTTTTTACTCGATCTGCACCAATCTCTTGCGCATCAAGGACTTGCGAAAAGTCTCGACATATCCATTGGTATGCCTACACTTTTCGCAAACCTTGCTGCATCAAGATCTCGGCACATTTCTTCGCAAAAAATCGCTCAACTTAGGTCTAAAAAATATATGAACTTAGCTTTGGTGTCAAGAAAATTGCCTTGAAGAAAACCTTTTGGTCATTTTACATAAATCTTAAAAGGTGATAATTAAAAAAGTTGTAACGCATGGCCGATAAATTGGGGTTGCAGGAGGTATATATTCAACAATATGTCTGATAGCATAAATAATAGTATCGCTGATCTTTTGTTTGAGGCAAACATTCTAAAAAAAATTCCAAGATCAGGCTTCCATTTTCTTGGTGCCGGGAAGGAGTCAGTTGCCGAACATGTATTTATTACAACATTTATTGCATATATTATGTCAAAAATAATGCCGGATATTGATGCGCTTAGACTGATAACCATGTGTCTTGTACACGACCTTACTGAGGCAAGAACCGGTGATCTTAACTATGTTCAGAAGAAATATGTAAGGGCGGAAGAAAATAAAGCTTTAAAAGATGCAACCAGAGACATATTGTTTGGCGATTCGTTCGCCGATCTTATACATGAATTTAATGAAGGCAAATCACCAGAAGCCGAGCTTGCGCGTGATGCCGACCAGCTATCGCTTGTTCTTGAGTTAAAATCTCTTGCCGATATCGGTTACAAACCCCCTGAGAAATGGCTGCCTTTTGTGTTAGGTCGTCTGAAAACAAAAACCGGCAAAAAGCTTTCGGAAAGCATATTGAAAACAACCGAAGATTCCTGGTGGTTCAAGGATTATGTTGACATATCAGAGAGAAATAACTAAAACTTTTGGCATCCTTCACGACAAGTCAAAAGTAGTTTACACTTTGTTGATCTTGTTTTTTGGCAGCGAAATTTTTCTTTTCATTTCTTGAGAGTTCCAAAGGTGAAGATGATGAAATGGCTTTTAAACATCATCGGCACATCCATTGGCAAGAAGCTGATGATGGCTGTCACCGGCCTTAGTTTTTGCTTTTTCCTTTTAATTCACCTTGCCGGCAACCTTGCTGTTTATGGCGGCAAAGATGCTTTTAACGCACATGCTGAACGTCTCCATTCATTAGGTCCGGTCATTACCATATCTGAATACTTGCTTTTGCTTTTTGCAATTATACATGTTTTTTTCGGAGCAACTCTTTTTTATGAAAATCTTGTTGCCAGGCCGGTAAAATATTTGGTCAAAAAAAGTGCCGGTGGCAGCAGCCTTGGCTCGGCAACAATGCCATATACAGGTTTTATCCTCCTTCTATTTATTGTCTTTCATGTTTTTAATTTCCATTTCGCAGATAAAACTAATCAGACTATATTTCAAATTCTGGCAAGTACATTTGCGAGGCCGGAATACGTGATCATTTACGTTGTTGCGGTTTTAGTTGCAGCCATTCATATAAGTCATGGTTTCTGGAGTGCATTCCAGACCATAGGGGCCAATCATCCCAAGTACATGCCCTTTATTAGGGGCGCCGGCCTTGCGTATAGTATAATTATAGGAACAGGCTTTGGTTGTATTCCACTGTACATATTACTTGTTTCATAGCCGTTTATCTGTCTGTTTTGCAAAAACCGGTGATGTCCGTTAGAAAAGATAAATATTGTCCCTCGTTCCCACGCTCCAGCATGGGAACGCATAATCCTGCGCAACTTACTTTACTCATGAGCAAAATCGTGTTAGGGTGATTTTATCATGAAGAAAACATATGAGCGGTACATAAAAAAATCTGTTGAGGAAGACCTGAAGTCAACCATGGTTTTTATAGGCGGACCAAGGCAGGCGGGTAAGACCACATTTGCATTGAACTTTCTGCCTGAACCCAGTGAAAAACACCCTGCCTACCTGAACTGGGATGATCTTGGCGCAAGATCGTCATTGCTTAAGGGCGAACTGCCTGCAAACCAGAAATGCATTATATTAGACGAAATACACAAATTCGCAAGATGGCGGAATCTAATTAAAGGATTTTACGACACAAACAGGTCTGAAATATCATTTATTATTACAGGATCGGCAAGACTCGATTATTACAGCAAGGGCGGAGATTCCTTACATGGCAGATACCATTATTACCGGCTTCATCCTTTTTCCCCGCGAGAACTCAACCCTGCCCCCACAAAAGATGATATTCAGACATTATTAAAATTCGGAGGATTTCCCGAACCATGCTTGAAAGGCGAAGAAAAATTCTGGAGAAGATGGCAAAGGGAGAGACTCCAGCGGGTAATATATGAAGATATCAGAGATCTTGAGAACATCAAAGAGATAAGTCTGCTTGAACTGCTTGCAGATGAACTTCCACGAAGAATCGCTTCTCCTCTTTCCGTAAAGAACCTGAAAGAGCTTCTTGATGTCGCCCATGAAACCGTGGAACGGTGGCTTAAGATATTTGAAAGAATGTATTACTGTTTTCGCATTTCGCCATACGGCCCACCAAAAACAAGAGCGGTTAAAAAGGAAAGAAAACTCTATTTATGGGACTGGTCCATTGTTCCTGATCATGGCGCGAGATTTGAAAATTTCATTGCATCGCAACTTTTAAAATATTGTCATTTTATTGAAGATACAGAAGGTTTTCGCATGGAGCTTCGTTTTCTGCGGGATACTGACAAGCGGGAAATAGATTTTATTGTGCTGAAGGAAGGGTCTCCGCTCTTTGCGGTGGAATGTAAGGCAGGAGATAAAAATATAGACCCCTCCATCTACTATTTTATGGAAAGAACGCCGATCCCGAAATTTTATCAGGTGCATGGAGGCGATCGGGATTATGAAAAAAATAACGTAAGAGTCATTCCTGTTCATAGATTCTGTCAAGAGCTTGATTTGCCGTAAAGCAAGGCAGAGACTGGGAACGAGAGAACCAACAATAGGCGTAGAATGACAGGGGATCATCAAGTATATGCCGTTTATCAGGGGAGCTTTAGCCTAAGCACCTGAGTAGTTACTTGTCTCTTAAAAGGAAGAATTATGCAGCTTGATGCAAAAGTGCCGGGAGGGTCTCTTGCTGAGAAGTGGGATAGACACCGGTTTGAACTTGGGCTGATAAGCCCTGCCAACAGAAAAAAGTTTGATATAATTGTTGTGGGGACAGGTCTGGCAGGAAGCTCAGCATCGGCGACTCTGGCGGAACTCGGCTATAATGTTAAGGCTTTTTGTCTTCAGGATAGCCCCCGACGTGCTCACAGCATTGCGGCTCAGGGTGGAATAAACGCGGCAAAGAATTATGCAAATGACGGCGACAGCATATGGCGACTATTTTATGACACCATAAAAGGTGGTGATTTCAGATCAAGAGAGGCAAATGTTTATCGTCTTGCGCAACTAAGTAATAATATTATCGATCATTGTGTTGCTCAAGGCATTCCGTTTGCACGAGATTACAGCGGGCTGCTGGCAAACCGGTCATTTGGAGGTGCGCAGGTATCCAGAACGTTTTATGCACGAGGTCAGACAGGCCAGCAGCTTCTTGTCGGGGCATACAGCGCTTTAATGCGTCAGGTAGCAGCAGGGAAAGTTACATTATTTTCCCGCAGGGAAATGATGGAACTTGTGGTTATAAATGGGCAGGCCAGGGGGATAGTCACCAGAAATATGATTACAGGTGAAATCGAAACCCATGCTGCCGATGCCGTTATCCTGGCTACTGGTGGTTATGGCAATGTTTTTTTTCTTTCTACAAATGCCATGACATGCAATGTTACAGCTATTCTGAGAGCCTATAAAAAAGGCGCTTTTTTTGCAAACCCCTGTTTTATCCAGATTCATCCCACTTGCATTCCTGTGCACGGAACTTATCAATCAAAGCTGACACTCATGAGCGAAAGCCTTAGAAACGATGGCCGCGTGTGGGTTCCCATGAATTCCGGAGACACACGTTCTCCACATCAGATTCCAGGGTCAGATAGAAATTACTTCCTTGAAAATAAATATCCGGCTTTCGGCAATCTTGTTCCGCGTGATGTTGCTTCACGTAATGCTAAAGAACAGTGCGACATGGGCAAAGGAGTTGGTGAAACAGGACTGGCTGTATATCTGGATTTTGAAGATGCAATCAAGAGAGATGGAAAAGAGGAAATCTCCAAAAAATACGGCAACCTGTTTCAGATGTATGAAAAGATTACAGGAGATAATCCCTATGAGACTCCAATGAGGATTTATCCTGCTGTTCACTACACAATGGGCGGCCTGTGGGTGGACTACAACCTTATGACAACTGTTCCCGGCCTTTTTGCCATTGGAGAGGCAAACTTTTCGGATCATGGCGCAAACCGGCTGGGCGCCAGCGCTTTAATGCAGGGACTGGCAGACGGGTATTTTATTATTCCATATACAATAGGTGAGTATTTTGCCGGTACCGGGTTAAATAAAATAACCGATGAACATCCTGCTTTCAAAGCGGCGGTTCAGGAAGTTAACTCTCGTATTAATAAACTTTTATCAATAAAAGGAACTCGTACTGTTGATGATTTTCATAGAGAGCTTGGCAGAGTTCTCTGGGAATACTGCGGCATGGCAAGGAACGAAAATGGCCTTTTGAAGGCTCAAAAGCTTATTCAGCAATTGCGGGAAGAGTTTTGGAAAAATGTTATTGTACCCGGCTCGGAAAGGGATTTCAACCAGAGCCTTGAGAAAGCCGGACGTGTAGCTGATTTCCTTGAGTTCGGAGACTTGATGATAGTAGATGCTCTTGCCCGTAAGGAATCATGCGGCTGTCATTTTAACGAAGCATATCAGACAGAGGAAAACGAAGCAAAACGCGATGATGAAAACTTTTGTCATGTTGCTGCCTGGGAATATGCAGGTGATGGCGCCGAGCCCTTGTTTCATAAGGAAAAACTTGTTTTTGAAAATGTCGAGTTGACACAAAGGAGTTACAGGTGACAAAGACCATAAATTTAAAACTAAAGGTCTGGCGTCAAAAGGACTCTGATGACAAAGGCGGTTTTAAAACTTATTATTCAAGGGATATCTCAACAGACATGTCATTTCTTGAAATGATTGATGTTATAAATGAACAGCTTACTCTTAACGGAGAAGATCCCATTGCATTTGATCATGACTGCCGGGAAGGCATATGCGGGATGTGCGGGGCTATGGTAAACGGCCGCGCCCACGGTCCTGAAAAGGGTACAACTTTTTGCCAGCTTCACATGAGACATTTTTCAGACGGAGATACAATTGTCGTTGAACCTTGGAGGGCAAAGGCTTTTAATATAATAAAAGATCTGGTTGTTGACCGCAGTGCGCTGGACAAAATAATACAGGCAGGCGGCTATATTTCCGTAAATGCCGGCGGAGCACCGGATGCAAATACCATCCTGATTTCCCGGGAGACATCGGAAAAAGCTTTTGATGGCGCAGCATGTATTGGATGCGGCGCATGTGTTGCAGCCTGTCCAAATGCTTCTGCCATGCTTTTTGTCGGAGCCAAGGTTTCTCACCTTGCACTTCTTCCACAGGGAAAACCTGAAGCTGCACGTCGTGTAATGGCGATGGTCAGGGAAATGGACGGACTTTGCTTCGGAAACTGTACAAATGAAGCAGAGTGTGAAGCAGACTGCCCCAAGGAAATTTCAATAACCAACATTGCCCGGCTTAATCGTGAGTTTTTAAAAGCAGGATTTTTTTCAAGTACAAAATAGCAGTTTTCGTTCAGGCACTATTTAAGGCACCGTTTTAGGAGGACAAGTATCATGAAAAAGTTTAAAGTCATATTTTTCCTTTTAATTTGCATCACTTGGGCATTTGATTGTCATGGCCGACTTGAAACAGCCAGGCACAATGAATTCCAGAGTTCTTCTATTTTTGAGCAAAAGTGTTCCAATTGCCATGAGGCTGATAAGAGCAGAATGCTTCTAAAAGATGAAAAAGCGTGGGAAGAGACCCTGTTTCGTATGAGCAGGAAACAAGGTGCGCATATTACCAGATCCGATGTTGAAAAATTGGTAAGTATGCATGTTGAAAGGCTGAAAAAAGCCCAGGAATTGTTTGAAAAAAAGTGTTTGAATTGTCATAAAAGGAGGAACATACGATCCCCTGTAGAAATAGAAAAGACGCCTGATGAATGGAGGGCAACGATCAGACGTATGATGGGTAAAACCAAGGAAGTGATGAGCAATGAAAGCATCGACACTTTAATACAGTATCATATCAGAGCCCACAGCATGATAACATTAGGAAAATCAGAGGCCCAATCTAAAATACTTGGCCTTGGTTCCTCCGAACTCTTTAAAAGAAAATGTTCAATATGCCATTCTTTGGAAAAATCACTCCACGCTCTGAAAGATAAGGAGTCCTGGCAAAAGACCATTCAGACTATGACAAAAAAACATGGGAGCACCATAACAGAAAATGATATTTCCGGGCTGGTCAATTTTCATGTGGCAAGGCAGAAAAAGGAACAAGAGCTATTCTTAAGGGATTGCTCACAATGCCATCCGGCGAATATCGCCCTGGAAACGGGAAAAACAGATGAGCAATGGAAAGAAACGGCCAAGAAGATGATGAATAAGGCAGGCAGAAAAATAAGTGAGGAGGAGCTCGATATACTTACACAATATCACATAAAATATGAAAAAACGATGGCCGGCCTTGCTATAAAAAAATGCTCTCAGTGTCATAACAAAGAACGAATACTTACCACCATGGGAACTGCAGAGGCCTGGGAGCGCATTATCGTTGGCATGAGCGAAAAAGAAGGTAGCGATATAACCCCTGATACCGTAAGAACGCTGGTGCGCTATCACGTGGCAAGGCAAGAAATCGAACAGCAAGTCTTCACAAAAGATTGTTCAGAATGTCATGAGCCGGAAGAGACATTGAAAAAGAAAAAGTCGAGAGATGAATGGATACAAACCATTAGGCGTATGATGGCTAAAACCGATAAAATGATTACTGACGAAGATATTGATATATTAATAAATTACCACATCGCAAGAACACGATAGACCATACGGGTGCGAGGTTTAGGACCCCCATAATCTCGCCCCCCTGAGTTTTTAAAAGCAGGATTTTTCTCAAGCGCAAAATAGCGGCAATCTCTGATATCAGGGATATCAGGCGTTTTTTCTCGCATATGGGATATATCGGCAAAATTGAGAAAAACAGCTCACTTTTTCGATTTCAATATTCGGAGTTGGCGAGCTACAACATGGAGTAAAAAATCGCTCAATTTAGGTTAGAATAAGGAGTAATCATGATAACGAGAAGCTACTTAGCAATAATCAAATCCATCGTTTATGTAATGGTAGTAAATTTCTTATTTCTGCCACAGAATCTTTTTGCTGATAAAACAACAAAGCCATCCATTGAAGAGGCAACGCTACTTTCCAAAGTTGTTAAACTCGGAGACATTCTCGAAGTTAAATTGAAGGTACAAACGTCCGAAAAAGGCATATATTCAGCAAGACTGTATCTGAAGGATGTTGAAGACAACGTATTTGTCAGTGTAATTACCAGTGATAAAGAGTTTAAAAAAGGGGAAGCATTATACGTATTGAAATTTGAACTACCTAAGAATATCCCTGTTTCATCATTCTGGATAAAAGATGCTACACCACATAAGGTATCTCTGAGTATTGGCGAATCTGGTAAAATGGAGGATATCGGAACGATAGGGCTTTATAGAAAAGGTGAGATTTTTCGTGATGGAATAATTAGACTTCCTGGATTCACAATCCCGTTTTATGTTGTACTGATGGCTCTTCTCGGTACAATAGGATACGTTCTTACCAGTATATATAAAAAGACGGAATTTACAAAGAAAAATATATATAAATGGCTCGTCAGGATTGTACTGGGTCCATTGTTTGGTATATTCCTGTACTCCATAGCTACATTAATTAACCCTTCTCCCAATGCATATATACTCGGCGCTCTCTGTTTTGCATCAGGCTTCTATATCAGTCCCATTCAAGCGAAAATGCGAGATTTTATTTATGACAAACTTGCCCCTGACAAGAGGATTGAAGACGATATTAAGGAGCTCGGCTCAGATGAGATTGAATTAATATCGAGACTTTCCATATCAAAGCGGATAGCATATTTTTTGAAAAAGGAAGGTATCGTTTCAGTTGCAGATCTTTCAGCTACTTCGGATGATAAGCTTAAATCATTGGTTGAATCATCTGGAATTGATGAGAATTATTTACTTAGTAAAAAGATCGAGGCGAAAGATTTAGAAAAAGAAAGTTTAAATAATCTTAACATGCCTGTAGAATTGAAGATTAAATTGCCCAAGCGGATTAACTATATAAGAGACATTGTTGATCTGGATGTCTCTCAAGTAAGACTTACTCACGAGGAGCAAAACATGCTTGATGGATTTATCAGAACAGCCAAGATCTATAACGAAATTTCTATGATAGCAGGACAAAAAGGAACAATTGATGAAGCGCAGTCTTTAAATATATTCCTTGGAGACAAGGGGCTAGAAGGACTAACTAATGAGCTTGCAGATTCGATTTCCTCAAAGACTTCTATCGGAAAAGCTAAGCTCCAATCATTCATAAAACCAGTTAAGCCTTCAGCAGCAAAGGAAGTTGAAAAGAAGCGGTATTAGGGACATCCTAAAATGATAAAATTCGTGCATACAAAAGTAATTTGCCTAACTTCAAGATCAAGGCATCTTGCTGTATCGTGAATTAATCATCCCTCCCTGGAGAATTATATACAGAATATCAGAAATGAAAGTTTATGTTTTATCTGTCC
>JAIVWD010000060.1:0-13291 GCA_049190315.1 Deltaproteobacteria bacterium
GAATACATTCTTTCGCAACATGACCTCTGGTTTGGAGAAAAAATATCTGAGAATGAATTCAAGGAAACTAAATGGCGTATCACACTTGGGGATAAACTTCGGGGGCATAGCTTTTTCCAGAATCTCCTGAAGGTGCTGAAAGGAGAAACCAAAAGCTATGATGAAATTCTATTTGAGCTTGAAAAGTGTACGCCTGAATTTAGAGAAGCAGATCAAACATATAGATTAAATTTAATCAGCAGTCTTTTAGCGCTTGTATCAACTGCACGTACCGGCACAGAAGAAAAGAACCGGCCTTTTCTGCATGTGAGGTATCAGCTTTGGCTTCGTGAACTGCGGCGCATGGTTTGTGAAGTATCGCAACCACCACGCCTTGCATTTTCTGATGATTTAAATGATGAACAATTAAAAAAGCACATGCCTGTCATCCATTGCAGGGAATGCAACAGCATGGGTTGGGCAGGGCTGAAACGTACAGGTGATAACGAAGTTAATCCTGATCTGCAACCTTTCTATATTTCATTTTTTAAAAACGACCCTAAGGTTACTTTCCTGTTTCCTGAATCAGCAGAACCACAGAATCTTTATATGGATGGGCAGTTATATAATTTTTGTACAGAGTGCTTAAATCTTACTGCCCAGCTAAAACCAAAACATTGCCCCAACTGTGGACAAAATGATCCGATACGAGTTTTTGTCCCAAATACAAGGGCAAGGAGAAAGAACGAAGAGATCGGAATACATAACTGCCCTTACTGTGGAGGGCATAACAGCCTGACGATTTTGGGTTCAAGGGCGGCAAGTCTTACAAGTGTCTTAATCTCACAACTTTATTCTTCAACATTTAACGATGATAAAAAGCTCCTGACTTTTTCAGATTCAGTCCAGGATGCTGCTCACCGGGCCGGCTTTTTTGCTGGACGAACCTATAGGTTTAATTTCCGCAGTGCTCTACAGCAATTTGTTCTTAAATTTTTAAACAAAGAATCAGATGTACTGACTCTTGCTGCATTGCCTGAAAAGTTTACCCGATTCTGGTTGGGAAAAATGGATGAGAACTCATTTATTTCGACATTTCTGGCTCCGAATATGGCCTGGTTTGCCGAGTATGAAGTTTTGAAACAGGAAGGCAGACTTCCAAAAGACTCCAAACTGTTAAGAGACGTTAAAAAGCGGATAGAATGGGAAATTTTCAGTGAATACGGTTTTAGAACCAGAATTGGGCGAACACTTGAAAAGACAAGTTCATCTATAGCGCATCTAAATTTTGATTTGGCAGACAATGCAATCAAGCAGATTTTGGAGCAGCTTCAAAATGAGATACACGGATTTAAGAATTTGGATGAGCATACCCTGAAAGTGTTCATTTTGGGGCTGCTGGTTCATATGAAAAACCAGGGAAGTATTTATTACAGAGAACTTGCCACTTTCATTGAAAGATGGGGTGAGCCATTTATTATAAACCGAATTCCATGGATGCCCAATTTCAGCAGAAATGCCCGGACCCCGGCTTTTTTGACTACCAAAAGGACTTATCGATTTGACCTGCTATTGAGAAGCCGAAGCAGCCGGATGACATGGTGTGAGTCATGGGCCGATAAATGCTTTTCACCATTGTATCCTCTTGTTACAGAATTAATAAGCAATATTTATGAGATAGTTTTAAAAATTCTGACTAAAGAAAATATTCTTGTTGAAAAGAAAGTAAATAATGAAAGGGTATGGGGTTTATTACCTGATGCGCTAAGTATCAGCAATAAGGTCGTTCAATTCAGGTGCAGGGAATGCAGCCATAATGTATCTGTGCCGTTATCTGAAAAAAAATACTGGGAAGGCGCTCAATGCCATCGCTTCCATTGCTATGGCAAATACCGGAAAACAGATACCGGAGATGATTATTATGGAAAACTTTATGCGTCCGGAAATATAAAAAGGATTTTCGCAGCCGAACATACAGGGCTGCTGAAACGAGACGAGCGTGAACAACTGGAGAAAAATTTTAAAAGAAAGGATCGAAAGCCCTGGGACCCGAACCTTCTTTCCTGCACTCCAACTCTGGAACTTGGAATTGATATTGGAGAACTTTCATCTGTAATTCTATGTTCAGTCCCGCCTGCCCAGGCTAATTATCTTCAAAGAATCGGACGTGCAGGCCGTAAAAACGGAAATGCATTAAATTTTACAGTTGCTAATGCTAAACCTCATGATCTTTATTTCTTTGCAGAACCGGAAGCTATGATATCCGGTCAGGTTGATCCGCCGGGTATTTTTTTGAACGCATCTGCTGTTCTGGAACGTCAATTTACAGCGTTCTGCTTTGATAAATGGGTTGAAACAGGAATCAGCGAAAACGCCATCCCATTAAAGCTTAGAAATGTTCTTAAATCTTGATCCGGTTGATATTAAAAAATTTCCACATAATTTTTTAAATTTCATCGAAACCCGTCAGACATTAATTTTGGACGAGTTTGAGAAGATGTTTTCAGAAACTTTAAAAGATGAATCCAAAAACTACCTGAGAATATTTGTTGAAGGCGACAGAGACAAGGAAGGGAGTCTGGCTTATCGAATAATAGACAGACTTCATTATCATTACAAAGAACGTGAATCCTTAAAAAAGAAGGTTAATTCTTTAAAAGCAAAAATCCGGAAAAAGAAGAAAGAAAAGGCAAAAGATAAAAACTATCAAAAGGAACTGGATGAGCTTATCCGCGAAAAGAATGGACTGCATTCCCTGGTAACCCGGATAAATGACCGGCACACACTCAATTTTTTTACCGATGAAGGATTAATCCCCAATTATGCATTTCCTGAAGCAGGCGTGATGCTACGCTCCATAATATACTGCAGGAAAACCAAAACACAGGAGCAAGGCAGTAACTATGATACTTTTACATACGACTATGAAAGACCTGCTGTCAGTGCAATAAGTGAGCTGGCACCTGCCGGCACCTTTTATGCCGGCGGACGTAAGGTCTGTGTTGATCAGGTAGATTTGTCAGTTTCTGATGTCGAAATATGGAGATTATGCAATAACTGCTCATATATGGCAGTTGAGGGGACAATACAGGATTATTCAACATGCCCTCAATGCGGCAGCGCTTTATGGTCTGATTCAGGTCAAAAACGCCAGATGCTCAAGATGCGACAGATGTTTGCAACAACTTCAGATCGTGAAAGTCGTATCAGCGATGATAATGACCAACGTGATTCAAACTTTTATAATAGACAGATGATTGTTGGTTATAAAGAAAATGACATAACAGATGCTTATAAAGTCAACAATGATGATTTTCCATTTGGTTTTGAATTTTTATCCAAAGTAATGTTTCGAGAGATTAATTTCGGTGAAAAAGATGATATTGGAGAAAAAAGCAGTGTGGCCGGAGTGGAATTGCCAAGAAAGGGTTTTATAATCTGCAAATACTGCGGCAAAATTCAGGATCATAAAGGTGAAATCAAGCATGCCTTAACATGTCCTTCCCGAAAAAAAGACTCCGAGAAAAATCTTACTGACTGTGTTTATCTGTATAGAGAATTTTCATCTGAAGCTGTTCTGATGCTGCTTCCGGTTATTACTTTTGAAGGCTCGGATCGTAAGCTTCATAGTTTTATTGCTGCGCTTCACTTAGGGTTAAAGCAAATTTTCGGCGGCAACATTGATCATCTTCAAACAGCCCTGCATGAAGAACCGGTTCCGGATTCAACTCATCGCAAAAAATACCTGGCGCTTTATGACACTGTTCCCGGCGGAACCGGATATTTAAAACAATTAATGCGCAGCCAAAAACCAATGATGATGGTTTTTGAAAAAGCCCTTGATGCTCTCCGCTCCTGCACCTGTTATCAGAACCCTGATAAAGACGGATGCTATCGATGCCTTTTTGCCTATCGCAGAAGCTATAATATGGCAGGTACATCACGAAATGTCGCCATTGAAATGCTCTCAGAAATTTTAGGCTATAAGGAGCAATTAACACGAACAAATACATTAAAAGATATTAAAATAAACTCTTTATTTGACAGTGAGCTTGAAGCCCGTTTCATTGAAGCTCTCAGACGAGTCCGAAAAGAGGATTTGCCTGTATCACTTAAAAAAGAAGTAGTTAATGGCAAACCCGGCTATTTCTACAAAATTGGTGATAAGGCCTGGTATATTGAATTGCAGGTAAACCTTGGAAAGGCTGATGGTATCCGCATTCCTTCCAAGGCAGATTTTGTGTTTCGACCCGCTCGCGCACAAGATAGCACCAAACCGATTGCTGTTTTTACTGATGGATTTGCCTATCATAAAGATCGTATCGGCAAAGATATGGCTCAGCGATGTGCAATCACCCAAAGCGGAAAATATCATGTATGGTCATTGTCCTGGAAAGATATTGAAAATCGCTACAATACTCAAGGCGGATATTTTGAAAATTATATTTCTTTTCAAGATTCTCAAAAAATCAGCAAATATAACCAGTTGGTAGGCTTATACGGGATTGAGGGGTTTCGCAAAACGAATAAAATGGATAGTTTTGATTGGTTGATACATATCCTTCAAAGCCCTGAATTTCAAAAATGGGGGTGCCATGCTTTCGTACATGGATTGATGCATCTTGATAATAAAAGATTTGCTTCACCTGAGGCGAAAACCGAGTGGACTGAAAAACTTCGGGCAAACATTCCAGAGGAAGCAGCCGAATTTATCAATGATAGGATTTCAAACAATAATGGGACATGGTTTTACGCATTGTTTGAGCCGGATAAAGACAATAATTTATTGCAACTCTTTATTGCCATTAACAAAAACGCTGTTCAGGAAAGTAATATATCAGAGATGTATATGGCGTGCTGTCTTGAAGATGGAACGAAGAACCGTGATGTAGAAGGGTTTGAGGCTGTATGGAATGGTTATCTCAGATTATACAATCTAATGCAATTTGTGCCGCATGCTTATTTCGCCACAAGGCAGGGAAAAATAGATGGTTATTCTTATAAAATTGCTGGATATACATCTGAAGGGACAGACGCAACAAAGGGTGAATGGGATGAAATCCTGGAATTAACTGATGCTGAATTACACGGCCTGATAAATAAACTTGCTGAAAATAATTGCCCTGTTCCTGAAGCCGGATATGAGCTTGTAAATGAGAACGGTGAAATAATTGCTGAAGCAGAACTTGGCTGGCCGGATATTAATTTGGCTTTTTTGCAGCCAGAACAAATAGAATTTTCAGAGGTTTTTAAACAATCGGACTGGCGAGTGTTCCCTTTGAAAGACGTAATTGCTGATCCGGAAATGATTTTAAAAATTTTCAACCACGAAATACACGAAAAAAACCGGCTATGAATTGGCGCAATTCATACAAAGGTAGAAGCATTTCGTGGTTTATTAATAGCGGGGTTGTCCAGAATGACTATTACAAAGACCAAGATTAAAGTGGCTATTGCTTCGGATTTTTTATTGTCATTTTCTAAAATTCCAAGGAAGCAGCAGGCCAAGGTGATGAATTTTATCACCAAATTTCGATCCAACCCTATGCTGCCTGGTATCAATTATGAAAAGATAGCCCATGCCAAAGATCCAAACATAAGATCAGTACGCATTGATCAATCTTATCGTGGCATTGTTTTAAAGCCTGATACTGGAAATGTCTATGTATTATTATGGATTGACCATCATGATAAGGCTTATAAATGGGCTGAAAATAAAGCATATAAAATCCATCCGGAAACTGGAAGTCTTCAAGTCATTGATATTGAAGAATCTCAGGACAAACAGGTTGCAGAAGTTTTCGGGGCTGAGGAAAGTGTTTTATTCGCAGATATACGAGACCGGCACTTGCTGCGTTTAGGTGTCCCTGAATTGCAGCTTCAACTTGTTCGAGGCCTGAAAACCGAAGATGACCTTGATCGAATTGCAGATCAGTTGCCTCAAGAGGCATATGAGGCGCTGTTCTTTTTAGCTGAAGGTTTCTCACTTGAAGATGTTTTACAAGATATCGAAATGACCGCAAAGAAAGAAAAGGTTGATACAGACGATTATGAAACCGCCTTGAACAATCCTGACTCACGCCGTCGGTTTCTTGTTGTTGAGGACGACCTTGAGTTGGCGGCAATTCTAAATGCACCTCTTGAAAAATGGCGCATTTTTTTACACCCGTCACAACAGAAACTGGTAGAACGTAACTGGAACGGTTCTGTGCGGGTTCTTGGCGGCGCTGGAACAGGGAAAACCGTTGCAGCTATGCATAGAGCAAAATGGCTTGTTCAAAATGTCTTTACAAATGAAAAAGATCGAATTCTGTTTACAACTTTTACTCGGAATCTGGCAGCGGACATTCAAGAGAACTTGAGTAAAATCTGCTCAAGAGAAATGATGCGCAGAATCGAGGTTGTGAATCTTGACAGATGGGTCTCAGGCTTTTTGAAAAAGAATGGCTATGATTATAAAATTGATTATGGTTATCGAACAGAGCCTTTATGGAATAAAGCGCTGGATTTAGTGCCGAATGAGCTTGATTTTGACTTGTCTTTTTATAGGGAAGAATGGGAACGGGTCATCCAGCCTCAAGCTATTACTTCTGTTGAAGATTATATGAAAGCATCTCGTGTGGGCAGAGGCGTTCGGCTAAATCGTAAAGCTCGTAAGGCGGCCTGGACAGTGTTTGAAGAATATCGAGCTTTATTAAATGAGCATGGTTTAAAGGAAAGCAATGATGCTATGCGAGATGCGAAACTTTTATTGGAGAGAAAAAAAGAAATACTTCCTTATAAAGCAATAATTGTTGATGAAGCTCAGGATATGGGCATACAGGCATTCAAACTGATAAGGCAAATGATACCTGAAGAAAAGAAAAATGATCTTTTCATTGTCGGAGATGCGCATCAAAGAATTTATCGGCATAAGGTCGTTCTGAGTCAATGCGGTATAAACATTCGTGGCCGTGGCAGAAAACTCAGGATCAACTATCGAACTACTGACGAAACCCGGAAATGGGCTATAGGTTTGCTTAAAGGCGTCAAGGTTGATGATCTTGATGGAGGAACTGATGACCAGAAAGGCTATAAAGCATTATTACACGGTATAATGCCTGATGTCAGACATTTCAATAATTTTCAGGAGGAAGTTAGTTTTATTGCTGAATATATCGAGAAGATAAAAAATGAAACCGGTTCAATCAAGGAAGTGTGTTTAGTAGCACGGACAAACAATCTTCTAAAACACTATGAAAGCGCTATATCTGCTAAAGGTTTTGAAATATACCTTGTTCGCCGCAGCGAGGCTGAAGATTTCTCATCACCAGGTCTGCGTCTGGCAACAATGCATCGTGTAAAGGGACTTGAGTTTGACAGAGTTATAATTGCGGGTGTCAATGAAGGTGTTGTCCCATTTGAAGGTGCTCAATTTTATTCCTCTGATACAGTTGTTAAAAGAGAATCTGAAGTTCAAGAACGGGCATTATTATATGTCTCGGCAACAAGAGCGAAGAAAGAGGTTGTCGTAACCAGCTTCGGTAAGTCGAGCAGGTTTTTAAGCAATTTGTAGTAGATGCCAACAGACTTGATCTGGTGTGAACCATTAAACAAGGGCATATATGGACTTTCATCAGAGGAAATTGTAAACATTCCTTTGGCTCCCGGTTCTTTAGATGAAGCGCTCTCGGCATTAAAAGAAGATCACGAGTTTTTGCTAAAGGGAGATGTATTTACAGAAGATGAAGCAGCCCATTTAGATTTATGGGCTATTTCCTTTGGGCATCGCGGACCCAATGATAGAGGCATTTACAGTAATGGGAATGCTGTCTTGGGCCAAATCCGTCTATTCCTTGTAGATGTTGTCTATGGGCATCAACAAATTCTGGCTGACTCAGGGAGCAAGGGTATTATCTTGAATAGTGAAATCATACATTTAAAAAATACTTGACAAAATAAATAAATACAACTAAAAAGATAGATTCGAACAACGGCGTTCGGAAATTTTTTTATTTCAATTTAATTATTATGAAGACAAAGGCGTCTTTTCTTATTTTTAGGAAAATGGCGCCTTTTTTATTTTAAAATACTTAATTAAGAAGGAGGAAAGCTGATTATGTCGTTTAGCAAACCTAATAGAAGTGCTGCTACTCTTACAACTACCAGAGTAACCCCCGCACCTGTATCTGGAATTTGTGTTACCTGTGTTGATGGTTGTGAAGGCCCATGTGAAATTGGTCGATCTGCTTTAAAAGGCAGAGAGGTACTTTATCCGATGCCTTTTGGTACAATTACAGCCGGATCTGAAAAAGATTATCCAGTAGATTTTTCACATTTCAATATTCAGGGAACCGCTGTTGGTGCCGTTGGAATTGAAGCTGATTCAGATAAAGCTACATTTCCTGCAGTGGATACTGCAACAACTGTGGGAGCAGACAATAGCATAAAGCTTAAGTTTCCTGTATTTACCGGTGCTGTTGGATCAACCGACATCGCCCGAATCAACTGGGATGATGTGGCTGTTGGCGCTGCTATTTCAGGAGTTTTGGTTGTTGTTGGAGAAAATGTTTGTGGAATGGATCCTAAAGCCGAATTTTCAAACGGCATGATTTCCAGGTCTCCGGAAATGGAACGTAGAGTTGATTCATACAGAAAATGGTATGACGGTCATGGCGGTATCATTATTCAGGCTAATGTTGAAGATACTAAATTAGGTGTGCCTGAGTATGTTATTGAAAAGTTAGGCATTGAAATATTTGAATTAAAATGGGGGCAGGGCGCCAAAGATATCGGTGGCGAAGTTAAGTTGCCGTCAATTGAGAGAGCTATGGAACTGAAGGAGAGAGGTTATATAGTTCTCCCGGATCCAACTAACCCTGCGGTTCAGGAGGCTTTTAAGGCAGGCGGTATAACTGAGTTTGAGCGTCATTCACGCCTTGGCATGGTTGATGAAGATAATTTTTATAAATCAGTAGAGAAGCTTCGTTCTGTTGGTGCAAAATATGTAACTCTGAAAACCGGTGCATATCGCCCGGCAGATCTGGCTCGGGCAATTAAATTTGCATCTAATGCGAAAATTGATCTTTTGACTATAGATGGAGCCGGTGGTGGAACAGGAATGAGCCCATGGCGCATGATGAATGAATGGGGTATCCCCACAGTACAGCTTGAATGTTTAACTTATCAGATGTGCCGGCGTTTGGCTTCAAAGGGGGCCTATATTCCACCCATAGCTATTGCAGGCGGACTATCTCTTGAAGATCATCTTTTTAAGGCAATTGCTTTGGGAGCACCTTATGTAAAGGCTATCTGCCTTGGTCGCGCTATTCTCACTGCCGCTATGGTAGGTAAAACTCATGGAAAATTGATGGCTGAGAAAATGGAGCTTGAAGGTGAAGATGTTGAGGAAGGCTATCTTCGTTTATTTGCTGTTGGTGCAGAGCTTAGGGAGAGATATGGAAAAGATTTCAGCAAGCTTCCTGCCGGAGCAATTGGCCTGTATTCTTATATAGACAGGCTTAAACAAGGGCTTCAGCAATTTATGGCTGGAGCAAGAAAGTTTGCTCTTAAATATATTGACCGTAATGATATTGTTGCCCTGACAAAAGACTCTGCTGAAATTTCAGGGATTTCCTATGTCATGGACTCTGATGCGGAAGAAGTAGATAAGATTTTAGGTTAAGTAATCGGTTTAAATCACTACTTCGATAGTGGTACTATAAAAGATATTGTTTAAGGAATTAGTTGCAAGTGCCTAAAATGCCTAAAGTGAACTAAAGTGCCTAAAGTTAAGGTGTCGCTTCGCTCCATTAATTCATATAAAATTGACAGAAATCCACAATTTTAGGCACTTTAGTCACTTCATACTTTGTTAGCGCAGATTGTTTTTTGATAGGGTTTCAAGTGAGCTAACCCGCTATGTAAAAATAGAAATTAGCAGCGCCAAAGGCGCATTCCTTAACTTTAGGCATTTTAGGCACTTTAGCTCACTTTAGGCACTTAAAACAGGGTGCCTTACAAGACTAAAAAAACAAGCCATCTCTCTGGAGGTGGTAATTTGACTATAAAAAATAATATAGGAGATCAAAACATGCTAAATGTTATATGTAAACACAACTGCAAATCCTGTTATGCATTACCAGTATGTGCAGTAGGTGCAATTATAGACCAGCAGGGTTCTATTTATGTTGATACTGACAAATGTATTGGCTGTGGTTGTTGCCGTACCGCCTGTGTTGCATTCGGCTATGATCAAGCCTTGAGAGAAAAGACAGTCGATTGGCTTAAAGGTGCTGCATAGTAACTCAGGTTTACGGTTCCACGGTTCACGGTTAGAGAGCGATGAAGAAATCAAGACAACCAACTGTGAACCGTTACTATAATAGTTGTTACAGTTTATGATCAGAAATTTGAAAACTCATTATGAGATTAAACCAGAGGCAGAGGGCAATTAAGTGCCTAAAGTATGTTAAAGTGCCCTAAAGTGCCTAAAGTTAATGAATTCTACCATTTAATATATGTTTCTTAAATCATTAATACACAATTGGAGCAAACTTTTGTGGTAATGAGTTATCAATTAGCACGCCGAAGGCGTACCATAACTTTAGGCACTTTAATATACTTTAGCTCACTTTAGGCACTTTAAATGTAACTGCCCACTGCCTCAGGTTGTCAACATGTTGATTTTGAGTTTTCAAATTTCTGATGATATAATTACCGGGGGATTGAGAGATGAATGGCTGGATCGGTCGTTGTTTAAGAGTAAATTTGACCGAAGGAAAACACCAGATAGAGAAGCTTGATACTGATGCTCTTGAAAAGTACCTGGGCGGACGGGGTCTGGGAGTAAAGGTTTTTACTGATGAAGTTGATCCCAATATAGATCCGCTTTCTCCTGAGAATAAGCTGATATTCTGTTCAGGCCCGCTTGTCGGCACAGGAGCAATAACAGGTGCTTCATGCAATGTGATAACCAAATCTTCACTTTCAGGTGGTTTAGCATGCGCAAAAATGCGGGGACATTTTGGTGCCGAGTTAAAGTATGCTGGATTTGACATGGTTATAATAGAAGGTCAATCCGAGGCGCCGGTCATTCTTTCTATTATAGATGATAGGGTAAAACTTGTTCCCGGCCTTGAGTACTGGGGACGTTCAACTGCCGAGACTGAGGAGCTTTTTAAAAAGAATCTTGGTGATCCATGGATGGCGCGTGAAACTTATCTGGTATCAATTGGTCCTGCCGGAGAAAAACTTCTTCCTTTGGCCAATTTGGTAAATGACAGATTTCTTTCTGTTGGAGGCGCGGGCATTGGTGCGGTAATGGGGTCAAAAAATCTTAAGGCCATTGCAGTAAAAGGACAGCATTCATTACAGGTTGCTGATGGCAGTCGGTTTGTGCAGGTGATTAATACTTTGATCAATAAACTCAACAGCGCGCCTTTAACATCACAATCAATGTCTCAGTGGGGGACAGCATTTTTAGTAGGACTTTGTTATCAGAAAGGCATTCTTCCCCAAAATAATTTTCGCAGCACCTCCCAGCCATTAAAGAATATAGGCACCGAAGCTTTAAACAGCGCTTTTGCATTGAGAGGGCGCGGGTGTTTTGCCTGCCCTATTGCATGTATTAAAAAAGCAGATGTCAAATATTCCGCTTTTGAAGGAAAAGGAATGGTTCCAACATATCTTGCAATAGGTTCTTTGGGATTCAATTGCGGTATAAGCGATCTTTCAGCAATCGGTGTGATGAGTATGCTGTGTGGTGAAATGGGGCTGGATCCTGTAGCCACAGGAGGAAATTTCGCAACGCTGATGGAATTGGTTGAGAAGAAAGCAGTTACTCCCGAGGAGTTAAAAATAGATATTTCATTTGGCAATGCCGATTCCATGATTGAAGCAATAAGGTTGATTTCAACAAAAAAGGGTTATGCCAAAAGACTTGGCCAGGGAGGAATGGCAATCTCCGAGTCTTTTAATATGCCGGAAATTTTTATGGGTGTAAAAGGTCTTTCTTTAGCTCCTTTTGATCCCCGGGCTATTCAGGGAATGGGGCTCCATTTTGCTACATGTAATTATGGGCCGCATCATTTATATGGCTATACTTTTATTGATGAACTTCTCAATGTTCATGAGAACCTCGATCCATTAAAGACTCAAGGCAAAGCATCATTAGTAAAGAGACATCAGGATACTTCTGCTGTTGTGGATTCGCTTGGTCTATGTAACTGGCCTTTGATGGGGTTAAAATTCAATAATTACGTTCCCATGGTAAATAGCTGTCTTGGAACAAATTATAAGGCCGATGATCTGTTATCCATAGGTGAAAGAATCTGGAATATGGAGCGAATATATAACATGAAAGCCGGCTTCAATATGGACCATGACACTCTTCCTGAACGTTTTTTTAAAGAACCAGTTCCGGATGGACCTGCTGAAGGCCAAATCAGTCATGTTAAGGAAATGCTTCCGGAATATTATCAATTAAGAGGATGGAGTGAGCAGGGTGAGCCTGGACTGGAGGAATAATAATGCCGAGAATAAAGATAGATCATACCAAATGCACTGGTTGCAGGCATTGCGAGGCTGCATGTTCACTTAATCATGTGGCTAATACAGTAAATCCAAGGCGGGCACGCATAAGAGTGATGAGAGACGGCAACAGATATTATCCTGTGATAGCAGGTCCTTTTGTGGATGCCGCATGTACTTCTAAACAGTATATTGTTATTGGTGATCAAACATATGACATGTGCGCATTCTGCAGGGCATCATGCCCGCAAAAACCTTATTTTATTGAAGCTGAAACCGGAATTCCCTTAAAGTGTGATTTCTGCGGCATACCACCGAGCCCATCTTGTGTAAGGTGGTGTAATACCGGGGCGCTGGAACTGGTAGAAGATTAAACAAATGGGTTACCGTTCACGGTTTACAGTTATCGGTTCACGGTTGAAAAAAACGGGTGCAATACAAAAAAGTGACATAGAACAAAACGTAACCATTTCGGTGCCAAGAAGCACCAATTGAATGATGAATGTCGAACAGGGAATGTTGAATATCGAAATGTGGATGTTTTTTTTAAATTACTAAGTACCTTCCTTCGTAATTCGACATTCCCTGTTCGACATTCGACATTTTTGTATTGCACCCCGTTGCGTAGTTCATTGGGACAACTGTGAACTGTGAACCGACAACTGTGAACGGTTACTCAAATGGTAACACTTTAGATTTTAGAAAATATATCCGCTAAAATATTACAACAAATGAAAAATAATAATAGAGATAACAAGCTTGTTGGCGCTGTAATGGTTGTTGGCGGTGGAATTACCGGAAT
>JAIVWD010000061.1:0-10323 GCA_049190315.1 Deltaproteobacteria bacterium
ATTTCTACTTTCCAATTTCAAGTTTCAAGCCGTGAACAACTACAATAATTTAAATCCTGCACAAAAATAATATTTAAAAGTGCTCAAGTGTTACAATGCAAAAAGTAAATATTTTATTTTACTGATAGACAGGCCAATATGCAAGAATAATATCTTTTTTACGAATTTTGAGAATTCCAGCGCAGGAGATCACTATCATGAAGTGGAAGGTCACATGCTTATTATTGTTTGCTGTTTTACTTTATGGATGTTCTAAACCTGTAGTACAAAAGATGGAGGTTACCGGCTACTGCGGATGCGGGAAATGCTGTGGATGGGAACGGGGAAGCTGGAAGTATTTGAAACTTAATTTCTGGAATCGATATGTAAGCGCCGGCAAACGCAAAGGGCAACCATATACCGGGCGGACAGCCAGCGGTACAAAGCCGCATGAGCCTACTCCGGGACTTTTTTCTATTGATAGCATTGTTCATCCATGGATGATTCCAATAAGAATTATCTTCCCGTGGCTCTGGCTATCTGAAGATGGTACTATTGCAGCGGATACCCGATATTATCCTTTTGGTACCAGGTTATATATCCCGGGCTATGGGTATGGTGTAGTTGAAGACAGGGGCGGAGCTATAAAGGGTAAATACCGTCTTGACGCCTTTTTTAATTCTCACCAAAAAGCACTTAACTGGGGTAGAAAAAGAATTGATGTTCAAATTTTGAAATAACCACATTTTTCTTCCCAATATTTACCTGCTATACAATAAGCAGATGCTGTTTCAAGAAATTTTATAAGTTCCGGCAGGGATATTCTGCTATTGAATCCGCCAAGATGAGGGCCGGTAAGAATAGAGATGTCTTTTTCACCCTTTTTTAATTCCCCTATATTTTTTTCGGAATATCCTCTATCCAGAAGGAACTCTTTGAATTCTCTATCCGTCATTTCTGTTTGATCCGCTGCTCTCAGGATTTCTTCCATATGACGGTCAACACCCATTTCTTCAATCATGCGCTGGGCTAATTCATCAAAGTCAAAAGGCGCATCTCCATTAAAGTTGCTGCCGACAAAGCCGTTAAAGTATTTATGAAAAACGCCTTCGATAAGCTCCTTAAACAATGACTTATCAAAGAGCTGCCTGGCATCCACAGGTTTGCCCTGCTCGTCTAATCCGAACCTTTCAGCCTCATGGTTGCGGAAGTAACTGCCGATTACAAGCAGAATGCTCAATATATGGCTGCCGATATACTCATAGAGTTTTTGGCTTTTACTCTCAAATGTTATAAGATGTTCAAAATCTCTTATGCCTGTCGGTCCAAAATTTGGATAGCGGCATGAATGAAGCCAGGCGTCAAGCCTTCCGCCCCTGGGCCATTCATAGAATCCCTGATCTTGTCTTCTGTTGCGTTGCACCCGGTTATGAAATAGAGGGATAGGGGCGGAATGAACTATTCCCATGGAAGTCAATTTTCCAAGCAGCCAGGCATTGTTGAGTATAATTTCTCTGAATTTCTTTTTGTCGAGCAGTCTTTCTTTTCTATGGGTGTTTGGATAGGTGAAATAATCATTATGAGCGACAAAGCATATTGCATAACTATTCTCATGATTAAATGCCGCATTTTGCTGCCTTATAGAATGCGTATTTTTTAATCTGAATAAATAGCTTCCATTTATCTTTAAGGGAAGAGGAATCCGAAATTCAACAGAAAAGGAATTCCCGTTTGAAGACAGATATTTCATCCAGCAAGCTTCCCTGTTTAAAGATTCAATGGAATTTTTTGAGAGAGCTAATTTGAGCACCAATAGTTTTCCGTTACCGGCAATAGCAGAAACCAGGCTTCTTCCTATCATTACAGGGGCGTGGCTCAGATTAAAGCTGTTTTGTATTAATATTTCTTCCCATTTTACTGACGGAATTGCTTTTGTTCTTTCTTCATCTATTTTCGGGCCTTTTATACAAAGAGGAAGTGAACCCATGGCTTCAGCCGCTGCCCTGTGATTTACATCCATTCCTGTGTTTAAAATATTTTTTAGAGCAGATATAGCGGGTAGAGACAGAGAACTGTCAGCATTGTTAACTATTATTGAAGCCAGAGCATCAGCGGCAGCTCTGTATAAAAAAATGGATTGTGTCTGTTCGGCGTGTTTTAAATCCTTAAGAATTTTTTGAAGAGTGGAAATTGTTTCAAGCCTTACGTTATCAGGATGTGACTGTGCAAATGAATTCAGTTCATTAACAGTCATAAATGTAGCACAAAAATCCGAGTTGGTATGATTAAGAGTATTTTCCAGGCGAATTCTCTCTTTTTCCAAATCCCATGCACACATGTTATCCTCAAAAAATCACCTACCACGCCCATAGGACGTGGTTTGATGAAGACCCCTCGAAGGGGTCTAAAAGCATCGCAATTCCTGCAGATTACAATCCAATATTCAGAACACAGCCATCAAGCTAAAAGACTATGAACATCGAACATCGAACGTCCAACGTCGAATTTTGAATAAGGTATTCTGCCAATTTATAAACTGGCGGAGCGAAGCGATTTCATCATTCGATGTTCAACGTTCGATGTTGGATGTTCGATGTTCAAAAAAACGCTTTACTCTGCCGTTCAAAATTCTCGCCGGAACGGTCAAACCTTTTAGGGTCGCTCGGGCGGAGCCCGAGGTTTAATTAAAAATAATTAGTTAGAGGCATTATTTTTCAAAGACTCAGCATAAATCATTACCGGATGTTTGACAACAATCGGATCTCCTGATTTTGAAAGCATGTCGGCAATCTGAATCATACAGGCAGGGCACCCGGTGGCCACCACAGAACAACCTGTTGATTTAATATTATCGCGTTTACGCTTTCCAATTTTAGCCGAAAGATCATAATACTGCAAATTAAAGCTTCCCCCCAATCCACAGCACCAGTCAGATTCGGGCATTTCTCTAAGAAGGTACTTTGAATTCGCTTTAATGAGTGCTCTTGGTTCGGTTGATACTCCCAAAGATTTTGATAGATGGCACGGATCATGATAGGTTATAATCTTCTTTTCATTTGTAGGATAATTTTCATTTTTAAGCCCCACTTTTGATACTAAAAACTGATTAATATCAAGTGTCTTTTCAGCAAGTGCCTCAACTCTGGATCTGATTCCGGCAGACTGATTTTTTGTCATTGCAGGCCATATTTTTTTTATCATGAAAGTACAGGTGGCACATGCGGTAACCAGATAGTCAAACTCAACGATATCAAGCAGTTCCAGGTTGTGTCGCACCAGCCGCCCAAACGTAACTGTGTCTCCGGATGAAACAGCCGGAGCGCCGCAACATCCTTGTCTCTTTGGTATAAATATACCAACTTCGTGATAATTAAGCACGTCGATAACTGCTTCAGCAACCTGGGGGAAGACCTTATCGATCAGGCAACCGACAAAAAAAGCCACCTTTAAGCGGGATTTGCCGGGATATGAATTTAGAGCCGGGACTATGCGGTGGAAGGGCACAGGTGCAAGGGGTTTAAAATGCCTGTCCTGTATTAAAGGTGACACAAAGCGTGCACATGAAGTGCCCAAATTTTCGCCGGCCGGTTTTGTAAAAAATTTCTGGACTTTAGGCAAGAATTCCATCAACATGTCAAAAGTATAAGGATGGGCCAGCATAATCCTTAAAATTATTTTCTTCGCCGGAGACAGACCAATGAATTGTGTAAGGATTGCACGGGCTTTAATAAAAATTTCCAGCACGTTTACTCCGCTTGGGCAGTTAGCCGCACACGACCCGCAAAGAAGACAGCGACCGAGACGTTCATAAACCCCTTTGGGATTTTTAAACATTTCCTCAGCAAGACCTTCGAGCATGGCCAGTTTTCCGCGCGCGACATCAGCTTCAATGCCGGTCTGATCAAAAAGAGGACATACGGCCTGACACATCCCGCATCGAGTGCAGGTCTTTAGCTGGTGTTCCAATTCCCTCATAAGAAGGGCAAGCTCTTTCATGCTGGACATATATGACTCATAAACTTAAGTGCCTAAAGTGAGCTAAAGTATATTAAAGTGCCTAAAGTTAAGGAATGCGCCTTTGGCGCCGCCAATTTTAATTTTTTCCACACAACTTTGAGTATCCTTCAGCAAGCCCAAAAAGTAGGTTACAGTTTTAGCGCTTCTCGTTCCCACGCTGGAGCATGGGAACCAGGAAGCGCTAAATATCTAAAGCACGCCGAAGGCATACCGCAACTTTAGGCACTTTATTTCCTATAGCACAATTATAATTTTGTTTCATCTTGCATTAACATGACAGATATAATATTTTATTTTTTTGCCTGCTGGCAGGTCTTATATAAGGAAGATATTTGATGGAAATTAACAACGACGAGGCGGTACATCGCCTTAATTTTGAAGATAAAGAAATAATACTTTTAGGAACAGCCCATATATCCAGGGAAAGCGTGGAGCTGGTCAGCTCGGTTATCGAGGAGGAAAAACCGGACTGCGTCTGCGTCGAGCTTTGCCAATCCAGATACCAGGCTATCAGTCAAAAGGATAAATGGCAACAGATGGATATAATAAAGGTAATTAAGGATAAAAAAGCATTTCTCCTCCTTTCCAACCTTCTTCTTGCTTCATTTCAAAAACGGATTGCCAGGAAATTAAATTTAAAAGCCGGCGAGGAAATGTTAAAGGCCATTGAAAAAGGAGAAGCAATCGGAGCAAAAATACATCTTGCTGACAGAGAGATTCGTATTACCTTGTCAAGAACCTGGCGCATAATGGGTCTCTGGGACAAGCTAAAACTGCTGTTTCAGTTTGTCTTGTCGCTGGGAGGAGTTGATGAAATCAGCGAAGAAGAAATTGAAAAAATGAAGCAGCAAGATGCCCTTCAGCTTATTCTTGCAGATATTGAAAAATCACTTCCCGTGCTGAGAAATATACTTATAGACGAAAGGGACCAATATCTTGCATATAAGATAAGGACGGCTCCGGGAAAAAAGATAGTAGCTGTTGTCGGCGCGGGACATGTGTCGGGCATAAAAAAGTACTGGAATGCCGACACAGATATAAAGGGGCTTGAGGAAATTCCGCCCAAAAGTCTGGCCTCCGGTCTTTTTAAATGGGTTATTCCTTTTGGTATATTGTTGCTTTTTATCTTCGGTTTTTTCTGGGGAGGATATGATACAGGAACTCACATGATAACGTGGTGGGTTATTGCAAACGGGGTTTTGGCCGGCCTTGGGGCCATAATAGCTCTGGCCCATCCTCTTACAGTGCTGGCTTCCATTCTGGCGGCGCCTTTAACTTCTTTAAACCCAATGATTGCCGCGGGCTGGGTTTCCGGGATTGTGGAAGCTGTTTCAAGGAAACCAAAAGTTAAGGACTTTGAAAGCCTTACGGAAGATATACTTTCCATAAAGGGTTTCTGGAGAAACAAAGTAACCCGTATTCTTTTAGTGGTAATATTTACAAATCTCGGCAGCACTCTGGGCACCTTTGTTGCCATACCATTAATGCTAAAAGTATTGTAACTACTCAGGTTCACGGTTCACGGTTCACGGTTGGAGAGCGATGAAGATTGATTAGTTACAAAATTTTAACCACATTTCTCTCTATCTTTTTGCCGTTTTTCAACTCGTATGACATCCTGACGGTTTTCAGACGTCCCCTGGCAAACAGATCTGCGCATTCCGAATACAACTCCCACTCAAGCTTTAAACCTTTTTCTTTAATACTTTCCAAAGTATCATCACCTGTTATCTGAAATGCTCTCTGGCCTATAATAGGTCCTGAATCTTCTCCGTAATCAACAAAATGTACGGTACAACCACCAACCTTGCATCCATACCTGAAAGTATCTCCATATCCATCAACGCCCGGAAACGAGGGCAGTAAAGCAGGATGGATATTCATTATGCGAGGATTTGCACGATCAGTATTTATTCTGTCAATAAAATAAGGGGTTAAATTTCTCATAAAACCAGCCAGCACTAAAAGGTCGAAGGGATATGGCTTCATTTTATCAATCAGCTTTGCCTCGGCAACAGCTCTTGTTATAAAAAAAGATCTAACTTTTTCCGGGGGTGTATTTGCTGAGAAAAGGTGCTGCTTTGAAAGCACATCATCCAGATCAAAATCATCTGGAACCGAAACACTATCCGGTTCTTTTTTGTAGCCCTGAATTATCGGCTTATAATCCACAACAAATGTAGTTATTCCGTGTTTCTTGCTTTTCTCAAGACCCAATGCGTCAGGATTATCCGATCCTGTAAATATTACATCCCCGTTTATCTTTCCTGATTCACAAGAATCAATGATTGCCTGTAAATTTGTTCCGCCTCCGGATATAAGTGCGCCTATACGGATTTTCTTATCCATTTTAGAATCCTCCATGATAAAATCAGGATAGTGTCCTGTCATCTATGTAATATCGCAAAAGATGACCGTCATTCCCGCGGAAGCGGGAATCCAGAAGCGCCGAAGTAGCCAGAAATGCTTGTCCTCGACCTGATCGGGGAATGGATTCCCACCTTCGTGGGAATGACGAGTGTCTGATACGATATTTCACGCATGACACGACACTAATCGCTGATTGTTTTCTTAAAATCCGGCAATGTCTCAGGTTTGTCTCTTAGCACAACTTTACTATCACCATCACGAGCCGTTACATTTTCATAAACACCATCATCACGCCTTACAAGCTTGGTGAAACCATGATCGCGCAGTTCTCTGTCAGATTTAGGGGTGCTTATATTAGTGCGAGAAATGAGTTTTCGTACCGAACCTGCACAATTTGGGCAGCTATTCAGCGCTTTGTCATGAATTGACTGCTTTACTTCAAACACCTTGCCAAGTAAACAAGGTTTATCTATGTGTTCGTATTCGTAAATTGGCATAATCAGGCGTTTATATTATAAGATTTCAATACATCATGCAAGCCTGTTTATCGAGCAGGGGGAAAACACGCCGTTTAGATAAACTAAATTTTTTTGTTCTAAAAATCAATATCATTTCTTATCCACTATCTAAATACTATTTTGTTGTTTGTTGGTACTAAATTGGTATTTTAACGAACATATCTATATCTGGTAGTTGCTCCATAATATACATACTGTTTATGTACATACTTAATAATTATTAATTCACGGAAAAAACTAAAAATTAAAATACCAAAAAATCGATAATTAGTCACAAATTAGTATTTACTTTGGCCGGGCTATGTATTACCAATAATATAAATCTTGGTAATTAATCGTTTTGATTAGAACCTATATATTTTTGGAGTATTAAAATGAAAATTCCCTCTAAACCGCCGGTTTTTGACGACCTTTTAGCTAAGATATTTGAATTAGATCGTGAAAAAGTAACGGGCATTATCCAAAATGTTAAGCCCGTAGACAAAAAGGGTCGGTATCTTCACTGGGACAAACTTATCCATTTGGCGGCACCAAAGGGGCTTACAACGGAAATGTGGTGGCTGGGAATTAAATTTGCCAGAAATAATTTATACAAAGCCCTAATGATAAACGACAAAAATAATCATCCTTTTCTGGCTGCTATGCCGGACCAAATCTTTAAGGAACTGCATTGGCTTGATATTAATACTGCCGGAAGCGTGTCGTCTGAAATGCCGATTCATAATCCTCACATGAAAAACACATATTTAATCAGGTCTTTCGTAGAAGAGGCAATCAATTCAAGCCAGCTTGAAGGGGCATCAACAACCAGAAATGTTGCAAAAGCAATGATTAGGCAAGGAAGGCCACCCCAAAATAAAGATGAGCAGATGATATTTAATAACTATTCAGCAATGCAATTTATCAGAGAATACAAATCTGAAAAGATTACACCTTCAATGATTTTGGAATTACACAAGATACTCACCGAAAATACATTAGACAACCCGGACGATGCGGGCAGATACCGAAAGAAATCAGACGATATACATGTTGTCGATGCTCAGGGACAAATTCTTTACACCCCCCCTAATGCGGATTCAATACCCAAAAGGATAGAACAGATATGTAATTTTGCTAATGACAACGATTCAGATATTTTTATTCACCCAATACTAAGGGCTATATTGCTGCATTTTTTTCTTGCGTATGTACATCCGTTTGTTGACGGCAACGGAAGAACAGCGAGAGCTTTTTTTTATTGGTCGGTTGCAAGTCGTGGATATTGGCTCATGGAATATCTTTCAATATCGAGGATTATCAAACAAGCCCCATCCCAATATGGAAGAGCCTTTTTATATACTGAAACTGATGATGGCGACACAACCTATTTTATAATACACCAACTTGAGGTAATAAAAAAAGCCATTAAAGAATTACAGGCATTTATCGACAAAAAAGTTGAAGATATTAAATCTGCAAGCGCTTTGTTAGCAGGTTCAAATCGATTAAAAAACAAGCTTAATTATCGTCAACTCTCACTACTAAGGCATGCGTTAAAACATCCGGGCCACACTTATACCGTGCGTGAACACCAAAACACACACGGAATTGTATATGATACCGCAAGAACTGATCTTCTAAAAATGGCAGATACTTACAAACTATTAATAAAAGAAAAAAGCGGAAAGGCGTTTGTTTTTAAATCACCTTTAGATCTTGAAGAGAGAATCAATGCTGCAAAATAGGCATATATAAGGAGAGATGCCATCAAGCGACCATAAAAAAAGGGTTTACAGATTATACAGTCTGCAACCCTTTTATGTTTTTGGTAGGCACGGACAGATTTGAACTGTCGACTTCTACCGTGTCAAGGTAGCGCTCTCCCCCTGAGCTACGCGCCTATGATTTGAGACCTTTGCAAAACGCCCCCTTTTGCCCAATTAGCGCTAAAGGTTAGCGCCGATGCTTCACTTCGTGTCACTAAAGTGCCGGCGTCAGGCTCAAATTTTAAGCCTCGAAATACTCAATGTATTCCTGCATTTAAAATTTTCGCCTTCCTTGAACTTGAACAAAATTGAGCATTTTTCAAAGGTCTCAATTTTAAAAGCCGATAACACCAATTTTTTTTACTGTCAATGAAAATGAATTTTCTTATCTATCGTTCTATAGATTTTCAAAAAACTAAAGTATTGCACATAAACTCTTTATTGCTTCGGCAACTATTTTACGGGTCTTTACGAACCGTTTTTCCCTGAAGCCGGGACTCCACTCACCTGTTGACAGTTCATCGGAAACGACAAGAATACTTCCTATTTCTATATTGCGAAACCTTCCGACTGTGAAGAGCGCAGAAAGTTCCATGTCAACTGCCAGGGCGTCCTTTGCCTGATAATACTCAAGTTTTTCGCGTGTCTCTCTGTATATGGCGTCAGTAGTCCAAACAAGGCCATCATGAAATTCGATCTTATTTTTATTAAAGATGTGCTTTATCTTTTCTACAATCAGAAAAGACGGCTTGCTTCTCAGGCTTTCATCCGCATTGTAATGCTTTGATGTGCCTTCATCAATTATTGAATCTGTTGGTACTACAATATCTCCTATTTTAACCTCCGGAGAAATCGCTCCGCACATCCCGAAAAATATAACTTTACTTGCACCCCATGCAATAAGTGTTTCTAAAAGCACAACAGCATAAGGAGCACCGATAAAAGGGCCTGCCACAGACAAACTTTGCCTGCCTGAATCCTCAACATATACTTTGCTCATCAGGAGCCTGGTAAAATTATCTTCACTTATATTGAGGAGCTTGCAAAAAAACCGGATATCCTTATCATCGGCCATCAATACAGCAACCGGCCCCAGGCTTGGAGAGTTTTTTCTTTTTAAAGGTTTTATTATTGCATTATCGTAAGGCATTTTATCAACTTAAAATCATTCCGGCTTTGCCAAACGCAAAAGTTCATCTTTAACTTCATCAATAATATCATAAAACCACATAAGGTCCTCAATAGAAAGTCGCCCTGCCTTAACAGGGGCTCTATCTCCCCCATCTTTTTTCTTTAATACTCTGGGACCAATCTGAACTTTTGGCTGAGCTTCGCCGTATTGATTTATGGATACAACAAGGCCTGTATCTTCGCATTTCCACGTTTTTAGAACTTTATCCTTTTCAGGGTCAAACGCCATATTATTCTCCTTTTATTAATAGACTTTTTCTCAAATTATACCTAAGTTGAGCGATTTTTTGCGAAGAAATGTGCCGAGATCTTGATGCAGCAAGGTTTGCGAAAATCGTAGGCATACCAATGGATATGTCGAGACTTTTCGCAAGTCCTTGATGCGCAAGAGATTGGTGCAGGTCGAGTAAAAAATCGCTCAATTTAGGTTATAGTAACACTTTAGTTTTTTAAAAATATATTCGCTTAACCAATTTGTTTCAAAGAAGCTAAAGTGTTAC
>JAIVWD010000061.1:10333-13178 GCA_049190315.1 Deltaproteobacteria bacterium
ATGTTCAATTTTGTTCAAGTTCAAGGAAGGCGAAAATTTTAAATGCAGGAATACATTGAGTATTTCGAGGCTTAAAATTTGAGCCTGACGCCGAAATTGAGCAAAAGGGGGCGTTTTGCAAAGGTCTCAAATAATAATCGCTGGAACAATTCCCTTATTGACAGGAATTCATTCTTTTATATAAGGATTGTAACTACTCGGGTGGATAGGCTGAAGGTGAAAGATTTTTAGCAGTTAGCTTTTAGCAATTAGCCTTTAGCTTAAAAAATCAAGCAGATAACACATTCAGTTAAGAGCTAACAGCTAATGGCTAATAGCTTTTTCACAAATCTTCACATCGGTAAATAAGCTGAAACTATTGCCGGCATTAAAAAAATACTTTTCGGACAGACACTAACTTATGAAAGAAAATCCTCAAAAACAGAAAATTAATGGCAACAGGATATTACTGGAAAAAGATACATTCAAATTTGAATGCCATCCTGGGGTGGCCTGTTTTACAAGATGTTGCAGAAATGCGGACATGTATCTTTATCCATATGATATTATTCGCATGAAGGAACAGCTTGGAATTTCTTCTGATGAGTTTCTAAAGAAGCATACGATTTCAGCTTTTAGAGACAATAAATATTTCCCAAGTCTTATGCTGAAGATGTCGGATGATGAAGAAAAATCCTGCCCTTTTCTTTCCGACAAAGGATGTACAGTGTATGAAGATAGACCTTTTTCATGCCGTGCTTATCCTCTGGAGCGCGCAGTGGCAAGATTGAACGATGGATATGGGCGTTTGGTTCAATATTTTATCGCCAATCATCCATACTGCCTTGGACATAAGGAACCACGCGAATGGACAGTCAGGGAGTGGACAGAAGATCAGCAGCTTCAACAATATGATGAGATGAATGACCTGTGGGTTGATATGGATACCATATTCCGAAGAAATCCCTGGGGCGATAAAGGAATCAACAGCCCTGCATTGAAAATGGCATTTTTGGCGTGTTTTAATGTAGATAAACTAAAGGATTTTATTTTTGAGAGTTCTTTTTTATCCAGGTTTGATGTGTCTGAAGAAAGAAAGGAGAAAATAATGGAATCAGATGTTGAGCTGATGAAATTTGGATTTGACTGGGTGCAGTATTTTCTTACCTCTAAGGGGCCGCTTGCCCCGAAAAATTCATGAGGTAAGAGATCAGAGGTAAGGGGTTGAGTTTGATCTGTATTCACAGGCAAAACCGTTTATTCGATGTGGACAGCAGATAAAAAGTTAAAATCAGGGGCAACTAAAGTTTAAGGAAGGAGCTTTCATGGCCAAGGTAAGTATAAGCACACAGGCACCTGAATTTACATCAAAAGATGTTCATGGAAATGCAGTATCGCTCTCCGATTTCGCCAATAAAAAAAATGTGCTGCTTGTATTCAATCGCGGATTTATTTGACCCTTCTGCCGCAGGCATATGGCGCAGTTGCGTCAGGATTATGAAAGCTTTAAGAACCTGGATACTGAAGTTTTAGTTGTTGGTCCGGAAAATACGAAGGCTTTTCAGGAATACTGGACAAAAGAAAATTTACCATTTGTCGGTCTGCCTGATTCGGAACACTCTCTCTCAGGACTCTATGGACAAGAAGTCAAACTGCTGAAGCTGGGAAGACTGCCCTGCCAAATGATTATCGATAAGACGGGAATGCTTCGTTTTGTGCATTACGGCCGATCAATGTCCGACATTCCGTCAAATAGCGAAATTCTTGAATTGCTGGAGACAATTTCTGAGCTTCCTAACCCCCCCTCAAAATAATATATCTACTTGATATAACTATATATGCCAATTATACATTTTTGTCATTTTTTGCTTGTTTTAGCAGATTTTGGAAGTTTTTCTCACACCAATATATGATTTATATATCGTAAATTTTTTAGCTTTTCAATTTTTTCTATAGATAGCAGTTATCTTTAACACCCACCATCACAGGTGAGCAGAGAATGAGGCCTTTACAAAAGGCACGTTAACATCAAACTGCGCATGGGCCACAGTGGCCCGCTCCTGCGAATACTTGTGAATGGTGATGTTTGTCTTATTCAGGAACGATTCGATACTCATCATTCTTTTTGTCATATTTGTAGCTGAAGCCCTCCAGATAATCTTCCGCCGCTACCTTGAATGCCTCAGCTATCTGTTGAACGGGAATCCTCCAGATGCACTGTTTTTTGTCATAATCACTTACAACATAAAACGAATGCCAATTTCTTGTTTGATCAGTTGTACTCAAAAACAAAGATGAATGAATAAATTGATTTGCGATATAAAACATTTTTTTCGAAACCGCTGTTTCAATTTCTAAGTCGTACGACTTTTCTATTCCGTGTCTATCAATAGGTGCCATGTTTCTGCCGTTAAAAGGGCATGAAAAGACATCGAATTGAAAGTCTAAGGTTAATCTCGACACTCTGGAAAGCTCGACTAACCGTCTAATCACAAAGAAACAGAGAATTACGTCTCGTTCAATAATTTCGCAACGTCTCTCTGTACGTGGTTTCGGTTTTTTCCGCCAAACCAACACACGAGTAGTTGCCTGCAGCATCTCTTTCCAATAGCGTGATTCCATTTTTATAGACTAACCTTTAATAAGGGGCCCGCCACGGTCTGGAATTTTGCAACCCAGCCATTTCGGGTCCGCTTGATTTAATTGTGTACGCCCGGCATGGGCGTGAACTTATGGGGTGAAAGTCCCCTATACGTGAATCCTGTTAATGTGCTGAACACATTAACAAAAGTATTAGCCGAAGGCAAGGGCGGAATCGTGAGGTTCTGTCTGAAGGCGGAGCGAAGCGGAAGGTGAGCCTCAGGCG
>JAIVWD010000062.1:0-12997 GCA_049190315.1 Deltaproteobacteria bacterium
CCTTAAACGTTTAGATGATGCCCGGAGGGATAAAGATTACATCTATGCAATACTCCATGGCTGGGCAATAGCTTCGGACGGCAGTGGAACCGGTATCACAGCACCAAACGCCACGGGACAGGCCAGAGCATTGAAAATGGCGTATGCCCGCGCCCCTTACGGAATTGAAAATCTGAATTTCCTGGAGGGGCATGGAACAGGGACAGCAATTGGAGACCGGGTCGAATTAGAGGGCATTGCTTTGGCTATGAATGATGCCCAGGTCTCCCAACGATCCTGCGGTATTACATCATTAAAATCGATCATCGGGCACACAAAGGCCGCCTCTGGAGTGGGTGGATTCATCAAGACAGTCATGGCGGTGAACCGCCGTATTCTCCCCCCCACAGCCGCGTGCAGGGATCCGCATCCTATTTTTAACACCCTGGCGCGTTCTCTTTACCCTATTCTCCAAGGCAAGCAAAGCAAACCCACGGAAATATTGCGGGCAGGTGTTTCTGCCATGGGATTTGGCGGGATCAACTGCCACGTAACCATGGAATCCGGCGATCCTCCCAGTGACCTTCTTGATCCGTCCATGGATGAGCAAAGCATGATGGTTTCGAATCAGGAAACAGAGATTTTCGTATTGACTGCCGAGACCATGGATGAACTTTATGAAAAGGTCAACGACCTTATCAAGATCTCAAAGGGAATAAGTATCGCTGAGCTCACAGATCTCGCTGCCAAGCTCGGACACGAGGCATACAGGAAGGCCTCTATTCGATCCGCTGTCATAGCCGGCCAACCAGACACATTGACAAAACTGCTTGAACAACTTGCATTGATGGTCAAAGAGAGGTCGCCTGCAAGAGGGAAAATACTCAATGATCCCGGACAGATGGTATGGTTGAGCAACCGGCTTGCCGAAACAAGGGTGGGAATGCTTTTTCCAGGACAGGGCTCCCAGAAACTCAACATGGCTCGAGTGCTTATAGAGCGTTTCCAGTGGGCAAGGGATGGGCTCAGGGAGGCAGATCAATGGATCGAGGATGCAGGCGGCAGACCCATCAGCCGGCTTATCTATCCTCCACTTGATCGAGCTGGAGGACCGGAGGATGTTGAAGCCTGGTTTCACAACCTGTCGCAGACCGAAAATGCCCAACCTGCCATCTGTCTGGCTTCGCAGCTCTGGTTTCAATTCCTTCAAAAACTTGGGGTAACCCCTGCCGCTATGGGTGGGCACAGCCTGGGAGAATTGACCGCATTTCATGCCGCGGGCGCATTTGATTTCCATGCCCTGATTCGTCTTGCGACTGCAAGGGGACATGCCATGACGGTCTCGGGAGATCAAAAAGGAGGAATGGCGAGCCTGCGATGCTCTGAAGAAGAGGCGAAAGGCATCCTCGAACAGACCGCGGGTTATATAGTCCTCGCAAATATAAACAGCCCGCAGCAAATCGTTCTGTCCGGGGAACAGACCGCGCTGGAAATGGCCATAAAGATAGCGGCTAAAGAGGGAATCATGGCCAGGCGCTTGAAGGTCTCCAATGCCTTTCACTCTGAACTTGCTTCCCATGCCGTCAAGGTTATGGAAAATATCGAATTTCTCCCCGAAAAACTCGCTGTTATACAGACCAGGCTTTTTTCCAGCACTGACGGGGAAGAGGTAAAACAGGGAATATCACTCCGAAAGCACTTTGCCGGCCAGATCCTCTCACAGGTAAATTTTGTAAATATGATCAGGTCAATGGCCAAGACCTGTGATCTGTTCATTGAGGTCGGACCGGGGCGCGTCCTTTCAGGCCTGGCAAATGATATTATGGGCGACAGCGGTCATGTATGCATACCAATAGAATCATCGCCGTTCATGGACAAGGATATGAACAGGCTGCTTGCCTCCCTCTTTATCCGCGGCATTGACATTGATTGGCACAGGTTGTACGAAAAAAGGCTGGTCCGCCCGTTTGTTCCGCCTTCTGAACGCCTGTTCATTCAGAACCCGTGTGAACGCCCCTTTGATCTTTCCGATGCCGACGAGGCATCTATTCATCATTTCCTGCCGGAAAAGGCGCAAGACATGCTCTCCGGCCTTGTCAATCTTTCCGGCAATGAACTTGAGGCTTACATGGAGGCTCGCGGCCCGTTTTTAGCTGAGTTTATCCAAGCGGATATAAAGTACTCGGCCCCGTTCATGGATAAAAAAAAAGAAACTGAGCCTGAGATAGAAGTTAAGCCTGAGGTAGAAGTTGAGAAGATCAAACCTTCCGTAGAGACCAAAACCCATGATGTCAGTACTCCAGCTCTGAAATCAAAAACCGTTACAAGAGAAGAGATGAAATCGCTTCTCTTTTCTTTAACCAAAGATATTACAGGCTACCCTATTGATAGCCTGACGCCTGAAATGCGGTTGCTGGATGATCTGAACCTTGATTCGATCAAAGCTGCTGATCTGGTAATGAAAGCGGCAAAAAAAGCCGGCCTGGAAGACAAGGTTGATTTGGCGGGCAATGCCAATGCAACCCTGTCAGAAATCGTGGACAACATGATGGCGTTTGCAGAGAAGAGAGCACCTGACTCAATTGAGCCGGAAAAACCGGATGTATTGAAGATAGTCCTTGAACAGACCTCCCTGATTACAGGTTATCCAGAGGATGTCCTTGACGCTGATGCATTAGTGGAAGATGATCTCAATATCGGACCGAACATGCTGAACAGGTTGGTACGTGGATTGGCATCTGCTTTGAATATAGAAATCCATGTTGATCTGGAGCCCCTTCGTCAGCGAAGCCTGCGGCAGATTGCCAAAATCCTGGAAAGGATCATCCCTGGCGGGACAAAGAAACAAACAATGGATGTCGATGGTGGGCCTGATCCATGGGTCAGGGAATTTAAGGTCGTGCTGGCGGAAGAGCCGCTCCAGCCATTGCCGGAATGGTTGGGAAAACGCAAGGAGGATGACTGGCAGAGCGCTAATGCTCTGATCCTGACAACCCCTGATAGTGCTGATGTCGCGACATCGTTGCGCAACGGCCTGTTCGGCCGCGGCGCCCAGGTACGAATAGCCGCTTTTAAGGAAGCGCATGATAAAGGATTGGCCAAAGACCCTAAGTATTCACATCTTATCGCCATTCTTCCCCGGACCGGGCAGAAATACAATTCAGATAAAGAGCAACTGCAGGATATCGTAGAACATTTAGCCGGCGTGACATCCCCGCCTCCGGCCTCACAGGCCCCGCGTCGCCGCACCACGGTTGCCTACATCCAGTTCGGCGGCGGCTGCTTTGGCGATCATCCTGTGTTTTCACACATCAACAGATGCTGTGCTTTGGCCTTAGCCGCGAGCCTCCATTTAGAACGGGATGATCTTCGAGTTCGTGTCATTGACTTCTCCGCAGCGCTGGATGCTGAAAAGATCGCAGACAAAGTAATTGAAGAAATCAGTACTCCGGCGCCTTTTGCGGCAGCCGGTTTTGATTTTGAACTAAAACGCAGCATAGCCGTGCCTGAGCTGATGCAGCCGGCCTCATACAAACCGCGTCCAATGAACTGGTCTGCCGAAGATGTCATCCTGGTTACGGGCGGTGCAAGGGGTATTACAGCTTCATGCGCCTTTGGTCTGGCTCTGGAAACCGGAGCGAGAATGGCCCTTATCGGGCGCTCGGCTCATCCTGATACAGCTCCGGACCGTTCATCGAGTCGTGAGATCGCTGAAACACTCAAAAGATACAACGACAGGGGACTGTTTGCCAGTTACTTTAGTTGTGATGTTTCTGACCGTGAATCCCTGATCTCTGCTGTCCGTAAAATTCGCGGGGACATGGGACAAATCACCGGCGTAATTCACGGTGCAGGACTCAATCATCCAAGATCGGCCAGCCAGGTTTCTGTCGAAGATGCCTTGCAGGAGATAAGTCCAAAGCTAATGGGGGCGTTGAATCTTGTTTTTGCTTTGAAAGACGCTCCGCCCAGGCTCTTCGTCGGGATTTCATCTATTATCGGAGTAACAGGGATGCCTGGAAATGCCTGGTATGGATTTTCCAACGAAGCTCTTGATCTGGTCCTCCGTCGTTTTGCGGCAGATCATCCTGACGCCGACAGCCTGTCCATTGCCTACAGTGTCTGGCGGGATGAGGGTATGGGAGCAAAAATGGGAAGCGTGGAAAATCTGCGAAAAATGGGCATAGAGGCCATTCCCAGCAAAGAAGGTGTTCAGCGTTTTGTCCATCTTTTTATAAATGATCCGGGAGTTCATAAGGTGATTATCGCAGGGCGTCTCGGCAGCCTGGACACCTGGATATCCGGAACCACCCCGGCGCCTGAAAAGGCGAAATTTCTTGAAACACCTCTCCATTTCACTCCTGGCGTAGAAACCGTATTCCAGACCCGTCTGACTCTGGAAGAAAATCCTTACCTGAAAGATCATCTCTTTAACGGTTCGTATTTGTTTCCCGCAGTCTTTGGTCTGGAAGCAATGGCTCAGGCCGTTGCCCATATAACAGGGGAAAACGATTTTGGCAGGGTGCGAATAGAGGATATCAAGCTGGAGCGTCCGATCACAGTAGATCCTCAAGACGGAGCAAATATAGTTGTCTGGGCGGAAGCGCAGGAATATGAGACTGAATCGACCATCAGAAAAATTCGCGCAGGAGTCTCCAAATCCAGCTCAAGAATCAAGTCCGATTTCTTCTCCGCTACATTTATTTTAGGCCTGACAGACAAAGAGCCAAAATATGCCATTAATATCCCGGACATGCCGTTGGAGATTGAGCCACGCCTGGATCTCTATCGAGAACGCCTCTTGTTCCAGGGGCCTCGCTTCCAGAAAATCGACAAGGTCTGGAGTATTTCCGCAACCGGCGAAAACGGCAAACATGCCATATTCAGCTCAAAACTTCAGGATCTCAGCCAGGCGGCAGAGGATGCCTTCACTGATCCTTTGCATCGAACACTGTTTCTTGGGGATCCATTCTTGCGTGATTCACTCCTCCAATCGGCCCAGATGCTTGTGCCAAAGAAGATCTGTCTTCCTGTTTATATCGGCTCCATTGACATCTATCCATGCGCCGACAATACACATGCTTTTATTATTGGACATGTTCAAATGGATCTCATAGAAGAAGATAAGATCAAAAACACTGTTGTAATGTTTGACTCTGATGGCAATATCAGAGAGAGACTTGAAGGTTATACCCTCAGAATACTGAGTCACCACGACGATTATTCCGGCGCTGCTGATCTGGTAATCCCCGAAAAACGGGACAACAAAATCGTGAGGGATGCCATGAACAGGGTTGGCGGTTCTATGAAAATCGAGCTTCCGGAGATACTCTTGAGATATATCCCAGGTATTCATGACATGTCGAAGGAAGAACAGCGCAGCCTGGAGATCCCGATGCTGAACGAGGTAATCTTCCATGCGACCGGCAAGGGGTCCGATTCCTATGAGATCAAATGGCTTGAATCGGGCGAACCCGAAATCGTCGGACTGAAGGAAGATGAGACAAAAGTTTCCCTGTCGCATGACGAACGGATCTGTCTTTGCATTGCCGGACATGGCGCACAGGGCTGTAATATAGCGCCCATCACCCATCGAAGCCGGCAGGAATGGCAGAAGATCATTGGAAGTGGCAGAAACGACCTTCTGGACAGGCTTATCAATGACCACGACACACTTGACCTGGCAGGAACAAGGATCCGGGCCGCTATGGAAGTTCTGCAAAAAGTGACAGGAAAAAACAACACTCCTCTTGAAATTGTTTATAGAGATGCCGATGCTGTTCTCTTTAAAGGTATCGTGACTGACGGCAGTCTCTTGATTCTTGCATTCCCTGTTGACCTGACCAGGGGGCCCGAACGAATCATTGCTGTAATGGTGAAGGAAGCTAAACGTCGATCTGTAGAACCTTTGCCATCCAAGATTAGCGGTTACGAGGAGATAACAAAAAAACGCCATTTTGAGATCATAAAGGGCGGCCCGCAGGGACAGGATGTTTTCGTTCAACGATTTCCTGTGACCTTTAAACACAATGCCCAGCTCAGCCGGACATTATACTTCTCCAACTACTTCTTCTGGCTGGGGGAGGTCAGGGAGGCAGCAGTATGGCCTGTTCTGGGAAGGCTCGGGCAACAGTTTGCCACAAACAAATGTGGAATGGTGACCAACTACACCAATGCACGGATACTGGGGGAAGCCACAGCCGGGGATCGAATCGAGGCGCGTTTATGGATTTCCGGAAATCACGGTCCTGCAGACTCCACAATGGATCTCAACTTTGACTTTCGGAAAATGCTGAAAAACGACGACTACGAGCGTTTAGCCTGGTGTGAGCATCAGGTTACATGGGTCAAGATACTTGATCATGGAATCGTTAAACCAGAGTCATATCCTGACTATTACAGGGAATTTATGAGGGATTCGCTGCCTCGCTATGATGCCCCGAATCTTCCCGACCCCATCCCTGAACCGTTATCAGACCTTGTTAAACAGATAAGAGGGGAAAAGGAAACGTACATATCTTCCGGTCCGATAGTTCGTCCTGTGTTGAGCGAGCAGATCATAGATACTTCGCTTGACAATTCCAACCTTGTGGGAAACATCTATTTTGCAAACTATTATGCATGGCAGGGGCAGGTCCGGGATCGATATTTTTTTGACCTGATACCGGAGTATTATCGCGGAACCGGGGGGGACGGGGAGCTCCTCTGTCTGGAAACCAGGGTCAACCACCTGCGGGAAGCAATGCCGTTTGACCGGATTATGGTAACAATGGCTCTTAGGGAGCTGAAGAGGCATAGCGCCATCTTTTATTTTGAGTATTTCCTCATGGATGCGGATAACGCAAGGATAAAACTCGCTTTTGGGGAACAGAATGCGATCTGGGTGAAACGAGATCTGAATGGGAAACCTGCCCCTGCCCCATTCCCGGCAGTGGTGCAGGAAGCACTTAACAAGGCGATCTCAAAAAAATAGGTAATATTTCCACCACGGATTTTCACGGAATTACACTGAATTATCAATAGACTTACTCTCAAGCGAATTATTTTGAAATAATTGATCAATTGGGCTTCGTTCTGATTTGTTATCTTTTTTATGGCATAGCAACGTTACCCATTGTTTACAATTTTCAGTGAAACTCCGTGTCCTTCCGTGGTAAACTTTTACAAAAATAGGACAATTTTTGGACATCTTTGAATACCGGGCGCGGAAAGCCGCAGATGCATCAAGACCTCTTGCGGAAATAATGCGACCGAAAAGCCTTGAAGAGTTTGTAGGTCAAAAGCATGTCGTCGGCAAAGGCAGCCTTATCCGTAACGCCATTGAAAAAGACCGGATTTTCTCAATGATTTTATGGGGCCCTCCAGGATGCGGCAAAACAACTCTCGCCAGAATAATCGCGGGTGAAACAAAATCTTATTTTGTCCATTTTTCCGCTGTTCTTGCAGGAATAAAAGAAATAAGATCTGTTATTGAAGAGGCAAAAAATCAGCAAAAGCTTTATAGAAAAAAAACCATTCTCTTTGTAGATGAAATACACAGATTCAACAAGGCGCAGCAGGATGCATTCCTTCATCACGTTGAAAGCGGCCTGATAACCCTGATTGGAGCTACAACTGAAAACCCTTCCTTTGAAGTTATAGCGCCCCTTTTGTCAAGATGCCGTGTAATTGTTTTAAAGACTTTTTCGCAGGATGACATCCATGCCATAATTAATAGAGCGCTTAAAAACAAAGAAAGAGGTCTTGGAAATTTAAACCTTGTTTTATCAAAAGATGCTCTCACATATCTTATACAAATAGCGGACGGAGATGCACGTACAGCTTTAAACAACCTTGAGATAACGGCTTCGCTTCTATCATCGGAAAAAAATATTTCAGATGAAGAAAAAAAGCGGCATATAACTATCAAAGATTTAGAGTCTGCTCTTCAGAAAAAAAGTCTTGTTTATGACAAATCCGGTGAAGAGCACTATAATCTTATTTCCGCCTTTCACAAAAGCCTGCGGGGCAGTGATCCCGACGCAGCTCTCTATTGGCTCGAACGTATGCTTTCAGCGGGCGAAGACCCGTTGTATCTGGCTCGCAGAATGGTAAGATTCGCTTCTGAAGATGTGGGAAACGCAGATTCTAATGCGCTCGAAGTTGCTTTGAACGCCATGGAAGCATTTAGATTTCTTGGCCACCCGGAGGGCGAACTGGCTCTCGCTCAGGCTGCCGTCTATCTTGCCACCGCACCTAAAAGTAACAGCATATATTTGGCCTTCGGAAAAATTAAAGACATTGTCAAAAGTACAGGTACGCTGCCTGTTCCTCTACATATAAGAAATGCTCCCACAGGGCTGATGAAAGAACTGGGATACGGAAAAAGTTACAAATATGCTCATAATTTTAAAGACGCATATATTCATCAGGAATATTTGCCTGAAGAGCTACAAAATCAGCGATATTATTTCCCAACTGACAGGGGTTATGAAAAAATAATAAAGCAAAGATTAGAAAAATGGCTCAGCCTTAGGAGTAAGATGAAAAATAAAGAAAAAAAATAAAAATTCATTGCTTAATATTTTCTTTTGCAATATTTTTAGATGAAATTATTATTTTATTGTTATCTATTTTATTTGTTGAATTTTAATAAATAATTATTTAATAAGTAACATTTTAATAAATACATACAAATAACTTTTAATTGCAAAGATCTGAAATGCCGATAGAACATCGCACAAAGGAAATAATATTCTCTATTCGCAAGTTAATGCAGGCAGGAGAGTTTTATACCAAGGAATTAAACAAAAAATATCAGGTAAGCGCGCCGCAGCTTAATTGTCTTCTATCATTATACGAAAATGGTCCATTGCCTCCCTCACAGATAGCCAAGCATATAATGGTCAAATCAAGCACGGTCACCGGAATTGTTGATCGGCTGGAACAAAAAGATCTTGTGAAAAGGTTCAGGAATTCACCTGATAGACGAATTATTACCATAGAACTCACAGATTCAGGCAAAAATCTTGCCAAGAATGCCCCTCCTCCCATCCAGCAGAAAATTATTGACGGCCTAAAAAAACTATCTAAAGATAAATTAGATCAAATAAATCTTTCTCTCACAAAACTCACAGATATGCTTGATGTAAAAGATCTTGATGTTGAATAAAACTTTAAATGACATCCGATAAACCCATCCGATATTCATTTCATTAGAAGTCTAAATATTTCACCTAAATTGAGCGATTTTTTACTCGACTTGCACCAATCTCTTGCGCATCAAGGACTTGCGAAAAGTCTCAATATATCCATTGGTATGCCTACGCTTTTCGCAAACCTTGCTGCATCAAGATCTTAGCACATTTCTTCGCAAAAAATCGCTCAACTTAGGTTTCAGCAAAACAAATATCTGTACAAATCATTTGACATTATAAAATATTTATCTTAAAATTATTTTAGTTGAAATTATTTTTAATAATATATTATCAACAATAACATAATCTCTTGACAGCATTCTTTATTATAACTACTAAACCTATAAAGTATAACTTAAACAGTAACTAATATTTAAGGGGAGGTAAAATGCCAGTCAAAACAATGAAATGCCCTAAATGTAACCACAGTTATAATCTGCCATCCAGAGAGGCTGAATATGGCTTCAAGAGATGTCCAAAGTGTGGACATAGAAAAAAAGATAACGAACACCAATTCGTAAAGAATTTCAAGAGCCCTGGGTTGGCAAGAGAGCACACAGCAAAAGCTATATAAAACCATGTAAAACCTAAATTCCGGCTATTATATAAAGGTATAATGTTGACCGATTATACTTATGGCGGAGTATTTTTTTCTGGAATGCTTTAGTAAGGAACAAGGAGAAACAATTGGTTAAACCATTAAACAAGGAACAAATAGAAACTTCTAAGACTTTGTTAGGTAAAAATACAGTAGAAATGCTTTTTCAGGCACATGAAGATGCATTATGGATACTCGAAAATCTCGGAGTAGGTTGTAAACAGCCGGAAATTCAAGAAGCCTATAAGAAGTATGAATCTGAAGGCCTGGTGGTTTTATATGAAGACAGGATATTTGTCACTTCTGAATTGGTTAAGCAATGTCTTAATAATGTTCCGGGTCTAAATGAATTTTTTGTCCCTCTGAACAGTTTTTTTATAGGAGGAACTGCACCATATGTTTATGATGACAAAGCAGGAAAAGGAGGCGTTATTCCTACAGAAGAACATGTCGTCCGAATTGCGCAAACTGCCGAAAAAAACCATGTGGTAAGTGGCATGGGAAGAGGTGTAAAATTAAAGGACGAAGTAGAGCAGATGAATATAATGGATGAGAACTGTAATAAGCCGCTTTATTTTGCTGTAACTTCAGACAGATCTCTTGCAAGGGCAGTGCAACTTCATGAAAAAAGAAAGAATATTATGATTGTTTTCTGCCTGACCCGCCCCCCCCTTGAGGTCAATGAAAACTTCTCAGAATATTTTGTAAAAGTTGTAAAGGCCGGCTTGCCGGTATTTATATCGGCAATGCCCATGGCCGGCATAAGTGCGCCTTATTGTTATAATGGGGTTCTTGCTATGACACATGCAGAAGTTTTGTTCGGCATATGTGCTGCTCAATTACTCAATCCTGGTGTAACATGCGTACATGCAGGTTTTCCAACCATTGCCGATCCCAGGATAGAATATAATCCCAATTACGGTCTAATAAGCCATAATTTACTGAATATCCTTATGAGCCATCTTAATCTAATTCTTGATATACCAACATTCCAAAGCGCAGGAACAACCCATGAAGAACATCCCACGCCTAAGGCATATGATGATGCAAAAAAAGGTCAGGCTTTATGCATGAAATATGGATTTCATATGATCCGGCATCCATTTTCTTTCCTCCGCTATCTAATTGATTTCTCTTTAGAAAAACTTGAAAAAAGCATTAAAATCGCAGAAAAAATCAGTCCTGATGATGCCCCTGAAGTCGAGATGCCAATATATGATGAAAGAGGTATGGAATCCATAAAACAAAACGGGATAAGAATGTATATGGATGATCCACTAACAACAGCAAATCTTGGAAAAATTTTTGTAAATTAAGGAGATTATTATGTGTGGCATAGCAGGATGTTTTGGTGCTAAAGACGAAAAAACAATAAACCGGATGCTTGATGCTCTGGAACACAGAGGCCCAAATGACAGAGGCATTCATATAAACGGCAAATCTGTTTTGGGACATACACGTCTTTCAATTGTAGATGTGGCTCGTGGTCATCAGCCTATTCTGGCTGATTCAAGAGACAAAGGAATTATATGCAACGGTGAAATATACAACTTTCGTAAAATTCGAAGCAGACTTGCATCAAAATATCACTTTAAAACAAAATCCGATTCTGAGGTAGTTTTGCATTTATATCAGGATAAAGGCCCTGATTGTGTCAAGGAGCTGGATGGAATGTTTGTTTTCGCAATTTTTGACGGCAATGACTTCATGCTGGCACGGGACCCAATAGGCATAAAACCTTTATATTACGGTTATTATAAAAATAAATTATACTTCACTTCTGAGCTGGGAGCAATGACGATTGCAGGAGTAGATGAAGTACACGAATTTCCGGCAGGACACTACTACACTCCAAAAGAAGGATTTGTAAAATATTACAGAATTCCTGAAATAAGGGATGATATCCTTACAGATATCGATGAAACCAGTGAACTGATACGAAAAACATTTATTAATGCTGTGAAGAAAAGACTGCTGGCTGATCCGGAAGTTCCGGTGGGGTCTTTTTGCAGTGGCGGGCTCGATAGCAGCCTCGTAGCAGCAATAGCAGCAGAAGAGATTCCCAATCTCCATACCTTTGTGGTAGGTATGGAGGATGAGAAAGGCGATGTTAGTGATGACATTAAAGCAGCGCGTATTGCTTCAAAACACATAGGTTCTACACACCATGAACTGCTTTTCACTGAAGAAGAATATTACAATGCTTTACCTGTAGTTATCAAGAAACTGGAAAGTTATGACCCGTCTTTAGTTCGCTGCGCTGTTCCATGCTATTTCACGTGCAAACTTGCTGCGGAATATGTAACAGTAGTGTTAACCGGTGAAGGAGCTGACGAGCTTTTCACCGGCTATCACTATATGAAACACTTTCCGTTTGACAAGCTTAATATGGAAGCCAGAAGATGCATCGGCAATCTTCACAATATTAATCTGCAGAGAGCTGACCGTATGGGCATGTTTTTTAGCCTTGAGCTTAGAGTTCCATTTTTAGATGTCGCTATGGTTGATCTTTCTATGAAAATCCCCCCTGAATTAAAGATAAGAGAACATAATGGAGCAAAGATCGAAAAATGGATCTTACGTAAAGCGTTTGAAGACACGAGCTATCTTCCTGATGATATCCTGTGGCGCTATAAAGTTCAATATACACAAGGCGCAGGTTGCGAAAGCCTGGGCGAAAAAATAGCGCATGAAGAAATGAGCGAAGATGAATTTGAAAAAATCAAGGCAGAAAACCCAAACGCCATTATAAACAGTAGGGAAGCAGCTTATTATTATAAAATCTTCAGAAAATTTCATCCACAGGATTCAATACTTGGTTCTATAGGAATCTGGACCGGTTTTGATTTTGCCGAAGAAAGAGAGAAAGTCAAAGGAACCGTTGATGGAGATCTAAAGCATGAACATGAAGAAGAAAAAGAAAGGAAAGTTGCGGCTGCCTGATATTTTCCCGTCTTTTTATATCATATTGATTCAATAAAGTTATCTTATTTACTGTACAGTCCAAAGTTCTGTCATTCCTGCGAAGGCAGGAATCCATAACCCATTGATTTTGTTGGATTCCCGCCTTCGCGGGAATGACGGTTCGGTCAATAGAATATTCCTTTAAAATTCATGGGGTTAGAAAGAACTATGGTAACTTCTCAATAAGTTCTGGCACCAAACGTCATTCCCGTGAAAACGGGAATCCAGAAAATCCGAAAAAGCACTGGATTCCAGCCTTTGCGAGAATGACGATAAAAAT
>JAIVWD010000063.1:0-12892 GCA_049190315.1 Deltaproteobacteria bacterium
CAGTTTCTCCAAGGACAACTCGATACCAAATCCCCGCAACGCCTGACTGTGCAGACCTTCTCGTGGCGGGTCAAAAAGGGCAACGGTATGAAACCAATCAAAAAAGACGGCTTTTATCACGCAAAATTGCTACCTATTCATCCTTAATACCCAGTTCTTTCAGGAAATCAATCATTGAATCAGGACGTTCGAGCGCCTGTGGGTCGCCAGACCAATACTCATTGCTATAATCCGTTTCTTCCCACTCGCCGAACTCATCACCTACAGGCCCCTGATGAAACCAGGTGCGGCTTTCCAGGGGAGGGGAAAATATCTTTTGTTCTATGGCTTTGAATTCTTTGCCGGGGTGCAAACCGGGTGCGTGGAAATCTTCAAACACCTCGGTATCCCGCTGGTCCACCCGACCAAATCCGCGAAATTCTCGTTCAGCGCCGTCCCAGTAGCCATGGTGGTAGCTATACTCGGTAGTGAGTTTGCCTTTTGAGATTTCATCAATGACTTCGACACAGGATACCACCTGCACTGGAAATGGCAGCGGTGTTTTCCAGCGCGTATCAGGGCTTTTCTGGTCTTCAAGATAAAAACGGGTTGACGGCGCATATTTCACACGGGTAACAGCGCCCATGTGATCGTTCATTTCGTGCAGCAAATAAGGTTTGTTGCGGCCGGTAAAATCGAGAAAGAACATCGTCTCCCGGCCAGGTTCAGCGGCATCCCGGCTCCACAACACGCCGCTGATGCCGGTACCAAGCATATCGACCAGACGAACAGCGTCCATATCAGTGACTGACGGGGTACCCTGTATTTCGATAGGGTCGCTCCACCCGTTTCCGCTTTGGTTGATCCAGAGGGTAACTTTCGTATCTTCGATATAAACGATGTCCGCCAAGCCATCTCCGTCCACATCGCCGACCAGGATACGTTTTGGGTCGTACCCATATGGAAAGCGCGGGCTGTTGTGCATCGAGATCCGCTTGCCCCAGTTGCCATACCCTAGATTAGGCCAATACTCGACATTACCGTCGTAGACCAGCAAAATATCCTGCAAGCCATCACCGGACATGTCTGCCCACTTGACGCGCGGGTCTGAAAAATTGATATTGGGAAATTCCTCCAGCGCCCTTCGCTCAATGGTGCGGGCGCTATTCCATCCTTCCTTTGGATCATTGAAGAAACATTCCAGGCGACTCCCCGATCGGATAGCATCAGTCACCCCATCACCGTTCAAGTCCACCAGTTGTACCTCAGGGTCCTCCAGATTGAAGCTGGGCGCGAGATCATACTTCTGAAACGATTTTCGATCCCATAATCCTCCAAAGCGGAGCGGGAAGTAACCAGACAACCCCGGCGTGGTCACCATCAAGTCTGTGCGGCCATCGCCATCGGCATCAATCAACTGGACTCCCGGGTCGGCAAGCTGCAGACCGGCCGGTGCATCATTCATCTCACGCGGCATATCGTATCGGCCATTTCCCAAATTACGCCAATAGCGCACCGTGCCATTCATCTCCATGATATCGGGCAGGCCGTTTCCAAAGAGGTCTACCAGCTCCAGAGATGAATCGGCCAGCGAACGGGCAGGCAGACTCCCTTCTAAGGGGAAGAAATCGCGTTTTTCGGGCTCGAATCTGCTATAACCAAACTCCAACGGAGGCAGTTCTTCTGTCTTGTCATCGACTTCGGGTTGATCATCGTCGTGACCCATGACCTTGATCTGACTGAGCAGGGAGAGGTTGTTGAGGGGTAATTTGTGTTCGACCCCTTCACGCTCATCGAGGTAAACTAACTCGTAAGTTCGGACGTACTGATCTTTATCCGCGTGAGTGCAGACTACGATACGCTTGCAGCGTCTTCTGGTGCGGATTTCGAACCCAGGGCGGTATTCGGAGAACGGATCGGGACGCTCTTCAACAGGCTCAGCATATTCGAAGGTGACAGAAACAAGGAAGTTGTCATCCTCCGGACGTCCATAGTCTACATAACGAATCTGCTTTAAGTAAAGCTGATCCCAGAAGTGACCGTCCTTTTCGCCCAGGTCCCGATCGTAGTTGTAGACGATACGGTTGCCGAAGGGATCTCGTGTTTCTGTCAGCTTCCAGGCAAAAACCTTGTTCCGTTTGAGCGGGTCGGGATCGGCAATGACGGCTGGGTCCTGCCAGTCCGGGTCAGCTTCATCCGGCCTCGGGGTGCCGTAATAACTTATTAGTCCATTCCTGCTCCATACCTTCCAATAATCGTTTTTCGTGTCCTTATGGTGCTCAATGCGTGCGAAAAGACCCTCTGTCCGTGGACGATAGCCTGTTATATTGTCCGATTCTTCAAAAGGAACAAGATCTTCAGCTCCCGAAAGGATAAAAGTATCTTTGGAGTCATCGTAGATGGGAATACCTTTGGACGTCTTGCGGCTGACTCCGGGAATGCTCAAATTCCAGCCAAGCCCGAATTGGCCATTACCGTTCCCGGTGCTGTAAACTAGATTCAGCTCAGGTTGAAAGCCGTTTCGTCCTGGCGGGAGAGCAATTGGAACAGTAAAGTTGCCTGTTCCTGTGAAAAGATCAGGAGAAAATTTCTCGCCAATCCCTTGAAGGGCACCGCCGCCTTTGGGCAGGGAAATAATGGAAGCGCTGGATTTATTACTCATTCTTACACCTGATTCTTTCTGGTCTTAAGTGTGAGAAGCCTTGCCAAAAAGGTTGTCCCTTGCGGCCGGCAGGCTAAAGTAGAGTTTTATCCATTTTCCCGCAGGACAAAATGCGGGAAAGCTCAGTTTGGCAGAAACAGTTTGAAAAGCTATGACAATACGTTTAATCAGCGAAGTGGGATGATTGATAAAATTTGTTGATAATTATATGTTATTATCTATGGGGATTGTCAAGATGTAATTTTGGGTAGACCCTACAAAACAGTGCAGGTCAATAATTTCAATGAGTTACGAAAAAGTTTAAGCATTTGCAGCATCTTTAGTCTTAAAAGCCTTAAATAGCGACTCATCCATTGCAGCTTCATAGCCTGTCAGTTGAGCAACAACCACGTTATTCTTATCAAGGAATGTAAAGTCTCCTTTTAATTTGCGTTTGGTAACTTCCCTTACTTCTAATAATGCCGTAACTCCGTCTGAGGGGAATTTATTTCTATACTGTCTGTAAGAGGCGCTGTAGGTTGGAAGTGAAACAACCCCCATCTCTTCAAAACACCATATAATTGCCATCTGAAATGCGGAATCCAGAACAAGAGGATCTCCTATCCATTTACTCCTTAAAGGTTCTTTCATCCATTTGACAGGCGAAGGCGCTGAAGAAATACGCGCCAACATGCCTTTTGAAGAATAACTGATTATCTCTTTTATGCCCCTGAGCGCAGCACCATGAAAGAGTATTTTATCGTAAACTTCATCCATACTTCTGAAATAAGCTTTAGAACCCATATGAGCGGATATATCAAGAATGGGCGGCTGTGAAAATTTATCTGTTAAAATAGCTTTTGCCCTTGTATGAATTACCTCAATGCCGCTTTTTATTCCATCTCTGATTTCAACATCGACTTCAAAAATAGAACCTTTTTTCCTTGCCTTACCTGTCATGAGGCGAATCAGTTTTTTATTATATCCAATCTTGATTCCATTTAAGATTCTGATGTCGTCAAGGCCATATAGAAAAAGTCCGGGATTATTATGAAGAGCGCCATGCCCGAGCCATTCAGCCATAAGCGCAAAAGGCACAACCGGACTGCCGTCTAAGATATGAGATTCAAGAACAGGGCATTCCTCAATATCTATTTCACGTTTAAAGGTAAGAGATAGTTTTTCTTCAGCAGGAATTATATTTCCACCGATAACTATTTCCGTGGGATGGTTTTTGTCGCCCATCATTTCATAAAGCATACACATTGAACCGGCATCCTTGGGGATCAGTTCAATTTTATTCTTTTTAAATTCCCGTTTCAGTGATGGGGTTACCATGCCGCCATCCCATGGCCCCCAGTTTATCGAGACAACTCTGCAATCCGGGCGTAATAATGATTCTTTCCGGGCTATTTTGTTTAAAACCTCATTGGCCATTGCGTAATCGACCTGTCCTCTGTTTCCAATTCGTGCAGCAATAGATGAAAAAAGCACAAGATATCTCAAATTATCATTCTTTGTTGATTCAAGTAGAGTAAAAAGACCTTTTACTTTGGTATCAAAAACCCGCTCAAATTGATTAATTGTTTTATCTTTTATCAAACGATCGTCCAGCACGCCCGCTCCGTGAATAATACCTTTTATAGGGCCGTGAGCAGATCTGACATCATCTAAAACCCGGTTAAGCTGTTCAGGCTTGCGAATATCTGCCGAAAAGTAGAATGCAGATGTCCCATCTTGTCTGAGTTTTTCCAGGTTTTTTGAAATTTCACGATTTGCCATGTGTTTCTTGTAGGCTTTTTCCAACATGACTGGTGAGGCATTTTGATTGCCGAGTTCATTTTCTAAAATAGCCTTTTTTATAACTGCCTCTTCATCTAAGGTTTCAAGCCACTTTGGTTCGGAAGAGGGTTCGGGTGATCTTCCGAGGAGAATCAGCGTTGCATCAGTATGTTTTGCAAGAGCTTGAACAGTAGAAGCAGTTATCCCTCTTGCTCCACCTGTAACAACAACAACGTCTCCATGGTTGAGGTCAAGCTGAATTTTTTGTGCTGGTTGATAAGGTGATGACTCGAGCTTTAATGTAAATCGTGATCCAGGCGATAAGTTTTTATCAAGACCGATTTCAACTGGTACTGAAGGGTCCGGGTTTACAAGTTCAGCAACAACAGCTTTTGCAATGTCTTTATTATCTTCCCAGTCCGGAACAATATCTATTGCGCGGCAGCAGACGCTTTCCCATTCTATGGAAGCAGTTTTGGCAAGTGCGGCAAGCCCTCCTGTAACAGCGTTGGCAATGCCTTTTCCTTTAAAACCAAAAGCACCGTCCAGTCGGGTTATTGTTGCAAATATCGCTCCACCTTTTGCTGCAGAATCAATCAGGTCGGAAGCCAGATGATTTGTGAGGATAAAAGCATCTTTTAATATTTTATCATTTTTTTGTTCTTCAGTAGAAAAATCGTTTGCCGCGTTTGTCGGCAGTATTATAAGCCCGGCTGCTTTAGGCAGATCTTTCTTATTCATTAATGCTTCTTTAGAAATGTGCACGGCATCTATATTTTGTGACTTTAATTCTTCAGCAACAGCTTTGGATAGACCGCTGTTATCATCAGTAACAAAGACTTTTCTGCCATGGGGAATATCTAACCTGTCTCCTTGCTTATAAGGTTTTTCAACAATTGATACAACTCTTCTGCTGATGTCGGAAATATTTATTTCCGGCAATTCATTTTCAGCAGCACGCTTTGGAGATGCAATCGTATTTATTGGCGTATTTATTGTACTGGCTTGAGGCTCATTATTTAAGGAAGTACCGGCCAGGTATTCAGCGATCTGGCGGAGAGTTTTCAGGCTTCCCATTATTTCGGGAGAAACAGATTGTATATTGGTCAGTTTTTCTTCAAGAGAAGAGAAGATTTCTACTCTTTTAATTGAGTCAATACCCAGGTCGGATTCTATATCCATATCAAGCCCGAGCATTTCCCTTGGGTATCCGGTAAGATGACTTACTGTCTCCAGTAAGTTGTTTTCGATTTCATGAATATTATCCTGCGAATGGCTGTTTTCATTTTGCTGGCTTTTATTTTTTTGGCTCTTATCTTCTGGTTCAATTTCTGTTTGATTCTGAATGATATTTTGCTCTCTTAATGAATTTATAACTATCTCTTCTTCGACCCTAAACCCCATTGAAGCCTCAGCAAGACGCTGAGTATTTGCCATCATATTCTGCAAAGTACGGCTTGATTCGCTTTGGGCTTCCAAAAACTTTTTATGTATTTCAGCAGTCTGCAACTGGAGAGTCTGCATTGATTCCAGGCCTTGCTTAACTACCTGTAAGGCGTTTATAATTAAGTCAGGTTTTTTATTATTATAAAATAGCGAAGCGACATCATTATTCGACGTTCGATGTTGGACGTTCGATGTTGGACGTTCATCTTTTAATTTGTTATTATCCATAGTATATTTTTTTCCGGTATCAGTAATACCCTTATCGTGCTCGACAGATATCAGGCTTGAGGGTGGAGTATTGTCGGGTTTATTTTTTACCTGTTTAACCTTTGGGCTTCAGGATGTCTTTCTTTGTTTTCTGTTTTCCGGCTTTTATAGTTTGCACCTGAAATAGGAATGCTCATAAGCTGCTTTCTTGATTCTGAAACAGGCCTTTCCCATTTATTCAGTTCAACCTGCTGACCTATAGAGGCAATACAGCAAAGAGTTCTTGCAAGATCAGCCAATCCGAATTGTTTCCCTGAAGAACAATCTAAAGGAATGGCTTGAAATTTACGGTCGTCTAATATTGATTTTACAAGTCCTGTAAGAACTGATTTGGGCCCTATTTCTATAAATGTGCGAATTCCCATTTCAAATAGATTCTCAACATTGCTGACAAAATCAACAGGAGATATCAGGTGATCGCCAAGCAGTTTTTTTACATGTTCAGAATCATAAGGATATGCTCTGCCGGTTGTATTAGATAAAACCGGTATTTCCGAAGGAGAAATTTTGATCTTTTTTAATGTTTTTTTGAAAGGTTTTCGGGCGGTTTTAACCAGACTGCTGTGAAAAGCAGCGGCCACGGGGAGCTTTATTGCTTTTAATCCTTCTTTTTTACATATTTTTACAGCGTGGTTTATTGCTTCAATTGAGCCGGATAGAACGCCTTGATTAGGGCTGTTCTTGTTTGCAAGAATGACATCTGAACCTACTTCTATAACCAGATTCGCAAGTTTTTCAAGACTTGCCTTTACAGCCAGCATGGCGCCGTTTTTTTGATCTTTATTTTGGCCCGCCGCCGCCATTGAATTGCCCCTTGAAATTGAAAGAAGGAAAAATGTGTCTATATCTATCCAGCCTGCTGAACAAAGGGCTGTCAACTCACCGTAGCTATGTCCGCATGTTGCGTCAGGTTTTATGCCGAATTCCTTAAGGATATTGTGCATTGCCAGGCTAACGGCGCCAATTGCCGGCTGAGCAATGTCGGTTCTTCTTAAAGCTTCATCCTGCTCTTTCTTTTCTGTTTTTGTTTGGGCCGGACAGGGATAGATAAAATCACTTAGCCGTTCAGAATTATTATATTTTTCATTGGCTTTTTCAAGGATGTTAAATGCCTCCGGGAATGTGCAAACTAAATCGCGGCCCATTCCAACATATTGGCTCCCCTGGCCTGGAAAGATAAATGCGATTTTACCGGGTTTTTCAGGGCCACCATAAAATATATTCTTCAAATTCCTGTTGTTTTCTCTATTATTATTTTGCCGGTTTGATTCAATTGAATCCGATGCTTCGCTGAGAAGTCCTGAAAAATCATCAGACGGATTTCCTGAGGAATTAGATGGTCTTTCAAGAACTAAAAGAAATCTGAATTGATCATCCGGTGAAAATTCTTTTCTGGTTTTTGCTGCTTTAATTGCGAGTTCTTTATATGAGATTCCTTTATTAATGGAGTTTTTTAACTCGCGGAATTGATTTTCGAGTTCTTTTTTGGTGGAAGCTGATAAAGATATGATTTCAATTGAACCATCCCAGAAAATTTCATTTTTATTTTGATTGTATTCTTCAAGTACAATATGGAAATTACTTCCGCCAAATCCAAATGCGCTGACCCCGGACCTGCGCGGGTGTTCTTTTTTAGAGAACCATGGTATTGTTTCGGTGTTTATGTAAAAGGGGCTGTCGTCAATCCCTAATTTTGGATCAGGCTCGTCAGCTTTTAATGTGGGCGGTAATACTTTGTTATAAAGAGCAAGCGCGGCTTTGATCAGCCCTGCGGTTCCTGCAGCAGCTTTTGTATGGCCAATCATGGATTTTACCGAGCCTAATGCGCATGTATTTATTTTTTGGGATGACCCTTTTTGGGATGATTGGGCGAACAGGCGTTTAAGTGCACTGAACTCAACATTATCTCCGACACGAGTGCCTGTACCATGTGCTTCTACAAGCTCAACAGAAGCCGGATCAGTATCTGATGACTCATAAGCAATGCGAAGGGCCTCTAACTGTCCTTCCGGTCTGGGGGCATATATGCTTTGCGCTTTCCCATCGCTTGATGACCCAATACCTCTTATAACGGCATAAATTCTATCGCCGTCTCTTTCAGCATCTTCAAGCCTTTTAAGAACCAGCAATCCTATTCCTTCCCCCAGAACAGTTCCGTCTGCATCTTTAGAAAAAGGTCTCGAATCTCCGGTCGCTGAAAGAATGAATGTCTTGGAAAAGCACATGTGCATGAAAATATCGTTTAAAGTATCCAGACCACCGGTGACTACCATGTCTGACCGCCCTGATGAAAGTTCGAGGAGGGAGAGGTAAATAGCTCCCATCGAGCTGGCGCAGGCTGCATCGACAACACAGTTTGTGCCTCCTATGCCAAGACGGTTGCATATTCTTCCCGCAATAACATTTCCTAACAGACCCGGAAAAGAATTCTCCTGCCATGATACATATGAATCGGATATTTTTTTAATAACTTCTTCTGCTTTATCAGGTTCAATCCCTGAATTGTGAAGAGCTTTTCGCCAGATTGGATGCCCCAGCCTGGCACCCAGCGGAATGGCAAGTTCCTGAGTCCCTGTTGCGCCTAATATTACGCTTGTCCTGTTATGGCTGAAGTCGGCATTTTGTCCATAGCCTGCATTTTCAAGCGCCATCTTAGCTGCAAGCAGGCCCAGGATCTGGGAGGTATCAGTTGCTTCAAGAGAAGAAGGAAGCATACCGAATTCAGTAGGATCAAAAGGAACAGCCGAAAGGAATCCCCCTCTTTTACAGTAAATATGGTCTGGTTTTTTGGGATCCTTATCAAAGTAATCGTCAGGAGACCAGTGGGTTTTCGGGATATCAGTAATGCCGTCCTCACCCTTAAAAATTAGACGCCAGTATTCATGTAACCCTGATGCTTTTGGAAAAAAACATCCCATACCAATAATAGCAGTGTGAATATTCTTGATTGATTTTTTCTTATCAGTACCCAATTGTTATACCTTTACTTTAACGGTTCACAGTTCTCGGTTCACAGTTAACGGTTTTTAAAAATAGCCTTTTTAAATGATTCCAGCATGTTTGATAGTAACAGTTCACACTTTTTTCAATGAACTATAGATTTTCAGATAATTAATTTCACAAGGATAGAAGAAGAAATCCGAGTAAGGCATACTGATTTGTACGTCGTCGAGGATTTCGACTGCTAAGAATTAGCTGTCAGCCTGAATCCTGTTGCCTGTTGCCTGTTTTTTGTCAACTACTGGTTTTTTTTTATTACATTTGTTTTTTAAAGATATCAGATAATCAATATATTTATCCGGGTCATTATTAAATTTTTTGGAAATAAGACAACGCACCTTTCTGGTATCATTTACTATAAAAGCATTTTCAATCATAATAGTCTCCAATTAATTGGTTGGGAGTTATCAATGATGGAATATACAATCCCAATGAATTATTACAAATTCTTATCTGTCTAAATTTGTTTGGATTGGCAAGGTGCTTGCAATTCCAGGTAAGAAGATAATCACATTTGTAGTATGATGCTAATGCGAGATGTAATGCGTCCCCCACAGGATTTGCCGGCATTATTTGATTCTGAATATATATTTTTACAATTTGTTTGATTTCTTTTTCAATTGGAATTTGAGGAATATTTTCAACGAGCATAAGGGCTTTTTCAGCATAAGGATAATCAGGATGACCTAATTCATCAGTTACGGCCCCACTTATAATAATTTCATAATTGTTTCGTAATTTATCCCACCATATACGTGTCCAATAATTTTGTGCAGATGAAACGACATCTGTTCTTTCATCAAAATACGCGCCAATCACAGATGTTTCTATGTATACTTTTTCAATCATAATTTCATCCCATATTTAGGGCTAACGCAGTGAAATTATTTATCAGGAAATCTATCTGTCAACAACTGATTGCCTTTATGTTTTGATCAACCGTAAACTGTGAACCGTCAACCGTAAACCGTTATTTAAGTAGTTCCAGTATTTCTGAAAGCTTTATTGGAGATATTTGGCCGATATTATTCGGCAGCGCAATTTTCTGGCTGCAAAGCCAGTTTGCGCGTGTTGCAACAGCAGCCCCAAAAAGGAGGTTCATTGCAACTGTTACTGTTTCCCTGTTTTCATACTTTTCAAGAAAAGAACCCTTTACCCATTCATTAAAAGCGCCTATGGCCGGACCACACCATATTTGATAATCGATTTTTCTTGAAAGATCGCCTGTTATTGCCCAGTTTGAACTGCGGCCAAGGTATGAACGAAATATCAGAGCCATCTTGTGTTTTGGATCTTTTTCAGCCCGGATTATCTGGTTTGGATCATTTTCAACAAAAAACTTCTTTGTATTCTCCCATTCATCTTTTAAACTGCATTGGAAAAAATCTTTTTCCAGTATTTTTCTTTGAATCTCAGGTATATTTTCAAGTCTGTCATATCTACAGTAAAAATCGTACAGTTTTGCAGCGCGAAACGGAAACATTGTACCGCGTTTTAATACCTGAACTTTTACACCCATTTCAAACATATCTGCTGCAGGAGCCATGGTTACGTCCGCCTGTCTGGCCTCTGCGAGCATTTGACGAACAGCTTCCGATGTGCCGGCTTCAACACAGGCCTGGTTGATAGAGCCGGTTAAAATATAGGCGGCTCCCATGGAAAAGGCTGCTGCTGCTGCTGAGGGTGTAGCAATTCCACCGCCAAGTCCCACAGAAAGAGGCCTTTTATACTTATATTTTTCAGCAAGCTCATCACGAAGCGCAATTATTGTCGGCAATAGAGAAAGAGCCGGCCTGTTATCGGTGTGACCTCCTGAATCCGCTTCTGCGGTCATATCATCTGCTACCGGTATCGACCCTGCAAGAGTTGCTTCTTCTCTTGTAATCATATTTTTGTCGACAAGTTGATAAAGTATTTTATCGGGCGGCGGCGAAAAAAATTTTCCGGCAATTTCGATTCTCGATACTTTTGCAATAATTTTATTCGGACATACTATATTATCATTGGAATCACGATGGATTCCTTTTACACGGAAATAAACGAGCGGCAGAGTAATTTCAAGATATGCCGAGGCACTTATAAGTCTGATTCCCCGCTTTAAATACAAATCAACTATCGCTGATTCAAGATCCGGATTGTTGGGACTGTTTATAAGGTTAAACCCAAAGGGATGGTTATTCATATTATTTTGAAGTCTATCGACAGCAGACTCTATTTCATCAAGGGAAAGGCCTGCCGCTCCAAAAAATCCCATCATTCCGGCGCGTCCTGTTTTTTCAACCATTTCAACTGATGTAATGCCATTGGCCATTGCTCCTGCAATATATGCATAACGAAGATTGTGTGACTTTTTGAAGTATGGATCACCAAGGTTTTCCGGATGGAGCGGGGGAGCATATGCATATAAAGGAAAGTGGTTATTATTTGATTCTAATATATTTCCTATAGTTATAGTGCCATCCCGGGAGACGGCAATTCCCCCGTCTATACCTATCAAAAATACAGGATCAGTTACTTTTAATATCGAGTCCTTTATGGCATTATCGCCAACTTTCGGCTCAAAGTTTCCTTTTGTCCACCAGTTGTTAGTCATTTTGTAACGTATAAGGATATTGCTATTTATTCGATAAATTTCAAGCTGTTGAAATATAAAAGTTAACCACAAAAATTATAAAGAATATAATGACCTAAATTATATAGAATAATAAATTTAGAGTTTTATGTCAAGAAAGATAGGAAGAGCGCAAAATAATATTTGTTGATTGTTGATTGTTGATTGAAGGTATTCTATTAATTTTATAAAAAGACAGAGCAAAGCGATTCCACAAATCAACAATCAACAATCAACAGGAGGGAATAATGCCAATTGCAACAATTAATGTAATTCCACTGGGCACAGCCACTCCCAGCGTCGGGAGTTATGTTGCCGATTGCGTAAAAGTTTTAAAAGATGCAGGGGCAAACTTTGAGATGAACGCCATGGGAACTGTCATTGATGGCGATTTGGATGATATCTTAATGCTGGTAAAGAAGATGCACTCGGTTCCCTTTGAAAAAGGCGTTCAGCGAGTAGTTACTACAGTCTCGATTGATGACCGCCGCGACAAAAAAGTTACATCCTCAGAAAAACTGGAATCACTTATGAAGAGGGTTAATAGGTAGAAGGTAGAAGGCTGAAGGTAGAAGGCTGAAGGTAGAAGGTGGAAGGGAGCTTCAGCCTTCAGTCTTCAGCTTCAGTCTTCAGCCTATCCACCTAATTTATTTATTTCCTTGGATGAAATTTTGCGTGAATTTTTTTAAGATGCTCACGGGCTACGTGAGTATAAATCTGTGTTGTGGAAATATCAACGTGCCCCAGCATGATCTGAACCGACCTCAAGTCGGCGCCTCTTTCAAGCAGGTGGCTTGCAAAAGAGTGCCTTAAACTGTGGGGTTTAATTTTTCTGATGATTCCTGCCTTTTGGCCATATTTTCTAAGCAGTTTCCAGAAACCTTGACGAGTCATGGGTTTTCCTGCCCTTGCGACAAAGAGATGCGGACTTGCCACGTTTTTTAAAAGCTTTGCCCTGAAAGTCTTTATGTAAAAGTCGATTTTTTCTTTTGCATAAAGACCTATGGGAACTACCCTTTCTTTTGAGCCTTTTCCGAAAACTCTTACAAAACAGGCTTCCAGATTTACATCCTGAAGTTTTAAATTAACAAGTTCCGATACCCTCAGGCCGGCCGCATAAAGAAGCTCTATCATTGCTGCATCTCTTGCTTCTGTGGGCGTATTTA
>JAIVWD010000064.1:0-12896 GCA_049190315.1 Deltaproteobacteria bacterium
TTGCCAATGACCAAATACATGTTTTCAAAGAACATTTAATGCTTCAAAATTATGGAAACTGATTGACGCTAAACCATTTTGAAATTGGCTCGAACGTAAATAAAATTGTTTGAGCTCGGTTAAATGGTACTGAATTCTTTTAATTTTATATTTTCAATAGCCACAGACACACACGGACGCACACAAACTCTTTGGCTTGGTCGACATTGACCAAGCCAAAACTGTCAGCCCTACGGGCTACAGTACAAACAACCTTAAAATGTATGTTCAGGCAACAGAATTCAATCAATCTCATAAGGCAAATTGAGCACATATTTATTCTAATCGCGAAGCGATTGACAGTTTTTGTTCGGCCAATGCCTGTCCTGAGCGATGTCGAAAGGGTCGGCCGAACAAAAGGTCCGTGTGAGTCTGCGTGGGTCTGTGGCTAACTAATCATTTCTTTGCTCTGCGAAATCTGTGGACCAGAAGCAAGCAGCAAGATGCAGCTGCCGGATGCCAGGATCGATGATCGAGAAGCCGGCATCGAGCAACCACCAACTACCGACATATCTTTATGAAAATCGGATCAGTAACGCTTGAAAATCAAACCATTCTGGCCCCCCTGGCAGGAATTACAAATTTGCCCTTTCGACTGCTGGCAAAGGAGGCTGGCTGCGCATTGGTCTGCTCGGAAATGATCAGCGCCCACGGCCTGGTCAACAAATCTGATAAAACTGAAAGGCTGATGGACAGCCTGCCTGAAGAAAAGCCATTATCGGTGCAGATATTTGGTTCTGATCCGGAAATCATGGCAGGGGCTGCCGGGTTGGTGGAGTCTTCCGGAGCCGACATCGTGGATATCAATTTTGGTTGTTCGGTTAGAAAAATTGTCAAAAATGGCTCCGGAGTGGCCCTGATGAAATCCCCTAAAACAGCAGAGGCGCTCATCAAGGCAATTCGAAATGCGGTCCGGATTCCGCTTACAATTAAAATCAGAACCGGTTGGGACCCAACGGGTAATCAAGCATTTGAAATTTCAGAAATCGCCGAGGCCTGCGGTGTGGATGCCATTGCCATTCATCCGCGCACGGCCACCCAGGGTTTTAGCGGCCGCGCTGATTGGTCAATTATTGCTGCATTGAAAAAACAGGTCAGTATTCCTGTAATTGGCAACGGAGATATATTCAGCGCGCAAGATGCGATAAACATGCTGGAGCAAACCCGGTGCGATGCCGTCATGATCGGCCGGATGGCCATTGGCAATCCATTCATTTTTCCCCAGGTGCTGGCACGCCTCCGGGGCGAGGAAGCGCCAGAGGGTGACCTGGGCCGGAGTTTTGAAATGATGATCCGTTATTTACAGGAATCAGTGAAATACCTCGGCGAGGAAATAGCATGCCGGATGATGCGCAGCCGTTTGTGCTGGTTTGCCAAAGGGCTTCGAAACAGCAGCCATTTTCGCAAATCGATCAATCATATTTCAACAGAAGCGGAAGCTCTGCAGAGGATTCAGGCTTTTAAAGATTCATTACAGGTTAACCTATGAGAGTGCCTAGAGTGATCTAAAGTGGGAAGTGACTAAAGTTAAGGTATCGCTGCGCTCTATCTTTTATATATAAATGGCAGAATTCCTTAACTTTAGGCACTTTAGCTCACTTTAGGCATTTTAGGCACTTTGGCTCACAGAATTGATAAATTAAATTATACCTCTAAAAACCAGCGAAAGCTAAGATATTATGTATCTTTTCTTTATAGCTTTTTAATTTTCAGCCTGCTTTTTCGGTCTCTTTTTGAAAGCCGTCTGCTGGGGCCCTTCTTTTTTGTTGTGGGAATCCAGCCGCCTTTATTCTCCCTGTCAACACCCTTTGCAGACATATATTCCGCCATGGCTATCTTTTCTTCAAACATTGACGAGCTGATAGTGGAAGCCCCTTGAGAAGACACTGCATTAACTATTTCCAGGTCTGAGCTGACAACTAAAGCTTTTTCCCTTTCTTTTGCGGCCATTTTTTTAATAACAGTATCGGCTGACTCACCTATGCGGGAAAACCTTATCTCGACTCCTTTTATTTTGTCCCTGCGCTGGGAGAGAAAAGGGGCATTTGTTCCGTCAAAGACAACGGTAATTTTGTGGTGCTTTATTTTTTTATACGCTGCAAGCATATTAAGCAGAGCTTCTCTCCCGAGCTGAATGTCCTGCCCGTCAAGGTCGCTTAAAGTATTTGACTGGCGTATTAGATTGTAGCCATCAATAATTATATGAAGAGACATAGTACTTATAGGTTGTCGGTATATATACCTCAGGTTCACGGTTCACGGTTCAGAGGTTCAGGGTTCACCGACGGGTGCCATGGACAAACTTGTTTGTCCGTGCCCCTTTTCTGCCGAAGAATTTTAAAAAATGCACATGACCTCAATCATTGAAATACCAGACGGTCGTTTTCGTTACTCTTCATTGACGCATCTTGCACGGACAAACAAGTTTGTCCGTGGCACCCCCTTGGGTGCTAACAAGAAACTATGGCAGATCCTTTTCATAGTACGACAGGTAATAGAGTATTGGAGTCGGTGGTCCATTGCTCCGTGAACCCTGAACCCGAGCAGTTACTACCTCTTTTATAGCTGTTTTAAAAGGTCTATAAGGCGATCAAGATCGTCGTTATTATAAAATTCGATTAGAATTTTTCCCTTTTTCCCGTGTCTTTTGATTTGAGTTTTGGTGCCAAGGTGACGTGAAAGATCATCCGCCAGACTTGAAAGGTATATTTGTTCTGAATCAGGTGGAGATTTCCGTGGCTTTTTCTTTTCTGATTTCAAACGATTGATCAAATTTTCTGTTTCTCTGACCGAAAGTTTTTTTAAAACAACTGTCCGCCAGACTGCATTTTGCTGCGCTGATGTATCAGCACCTAATAGAGCCCTTGCATGCCCCATACTAATGGTATTATCCAGGATACTTGTCTTTATTTGTTCGGGCAGTTGTCTTAGACGAAGTAAATTTGCAACAGCAGATCTGCTTTTTCCTACCCGTTTTGCCACCTGCTCCTGAGTGAGATTAAATTCCGCAATAAGTTGATGGAAGGCTTCTGCTTCTTCCAGAGCATTGAGGTCTTCTCGCTGTATGTTTTCGACAATGGACATCTCCAAAAGATCTGAGTCCGTGATATTTTTTATAAAAGCGGGTACATGAGTGAGCCCGGCCATTTTAGCTGCGCGAAACCGCCTTTCACCGGCTACCAGCTCATAACCGCTTCCATCCTTTCTAAGCAAAAGAGGCTGTATGATTCCCTGTTCTTTAATTGAGCCGCAAAGCTCTTCAAGCTCTTCCTGGGAAAAAATTATTCGGGGCTGATACCTGTTAGGGTGGATCAGATTTATATCACATTGGAAATAATCAACCTGATCGTTTTCAAAAGGTCTAAAATCAGGAATAAGGGCATCAATGCCTCTTCCAAGTGCCATTTTTTTCCGTTTTTTTAGATTTGAATTAGATTCTTTTTTTGGTTTAGGCATTTTAGGCACTTTAGCTCACTTTAGGCACTTTTTTATTTCATTATCTCTTTTGCCAGATCAAAGTAACTTTTTGCTCCTGTAGAAGCGGCATCGTACAGCAATATAGGTTTGCCAAAACTTGGAGCTTCTCCTAATCGTACATTTCTGGGAATAATGGTTTTGAAAACAAGATTCTTGAAATATTTCTCCGCATCTTCGGCTACTTGATACGACAGGTTAGTCCTTTTATCAAACATGGTTAAAAGAATGCCGGCAATTTTAAGATTTGGATTTAGACTGCGCTTTATAAGCTTTACTGTTTGCAGAAGCTGGCCAAGCCCTTCCAAAGCATAAAATTCACACTGAAGTGGAATCAGCATTGAATCGGCTGCTGTCAGAGCGTTTACCGTCAGAAGGCTTAAAGAGGGCGGGCAGTCTATTATTATATAATCAAATGAATCATTAAGTTGGCCAAGCAGTTTTTTTAATACAGTTTCACGTTCAGGATTTGACATCATTTCCACTTCAAAACCTATGAGTTCAATTCTCGATGGAATGACTTTCAGGCTGTCAATATCGCTGTCCATAATAAGATTCTTGACCTCGGTTTTTCCAATCATACTATGGTATAACGTTTTGGAAATACTGGTTTTATCAATACCCATTCCTGTGGTGGCATTTCCTTGTGGATCACAATCAACCAGAAGGGTCTTTTTTTCTGAAACTGCTAATGCGGCAGATAGATTGATAGCCGTAGTAGTTTTTCCTACACCGCCTTTTTGGTTTGTTACGCATATTATTTGTGACATAAAAAATTTCTAACACAAAACTTGTTATTTGAAAAGGATATATAATATGTTATAAATCAGTTCACGGTTTACGGTTCACAGTTTTTTTAATAAATTTTTTCAGAAAATACCTTAACCTCACATGAAATATAAACCTAATTTGAGTTCTCACAACTGAGCCTCTGGCTGATATGTTTTGATTAACCGTTAACTGCAAACTGTTAACCGTGAACGGTTACAAATATATATGAAATTTTATAAAAAAATATTCGTTATACTTTTCGCTTTGATTTTATTGGCCGATGTATGTTTTCCAAAAACGGCTTCATGTATTTCAGTTAAAAAGGAAGAAGAAATGGGGCGTGAGTTCATGAGGGTTGTTTTAGACCACTTTGAACTCATTGAAGACCCTTTTATTGTTAATTATGTTAATAAGATAGGCAATAAGATTATCCTGGCTCTTCCTCCTCAGCCTTTCAATTACCGCTTTTATATCATAAAAGAAGATACTTACAATGCTTTTGCGAGTCCTGCAGGTAATATTTTTATAAACAGCGGGCTTTTTGAGGCAATGGAAAATGAGGAAGAACTTGCAGGAATATTATCCCATGAAATAGCTCATGTCGTATGCCGCCATATTTCTCAACGTATTGAAAGACAATCAAAAATCGGCCTTATAACACTTGCAGGTATGGCTGCAGGGATATTCCTTGGATTAGAAGGAGCAGGAACGGCATCCAGCGCATTGGTATTAGGGTCTGTTGCTGCAGGGCAATCAATTTCTCTTGCATACAGCCGTGAGGATGAAATGCAGGCTGATCAGTTGGGATTAAAATATCTTAACAAAGCAGGATACAGCGGAACCGGCCTGTTGACAATGCTTAAGAAGATCAGGAGTAAACAGTGGTTTGGCTCGGACCAGATTCCTACCTATCTGACTACTCATCCGGCTTCGGAAGATCGTATTGTATATATCGGGTCCTGGATTGAAATTAGTGAGAAACCATCAGGGCAGGTGTTTAATATTGATCCTTATGATTTTCAAATAACTCATATGCGGTTTGTTAGTATGCACGGAGAGGAGAGCCTTGTATTAAAAAAGTTCGAAATCCGGATTGCTGAATGCCCCTCAGACCCAATGGCGCTTTATGGGTATGGACTTGTACTGGCAAGGACCGGAAATTTGAAAGATGCAGAAATCAATCTTAAAAAGGCGCTGGAGAAAAGAGCTTTTGATTCTCATCTATTAAAAGATCTTGGAAGGATATATTTTCTTGATGGTCGTTATGAAGAAGCATTAAAAACCCTTGAAGCCTCTTTAAGCATAGCGCCGGATGATATGGAATGCCTTTTTTTTCTTGGCCGTACTCAGACAGGGCTCGGAAGGTATGGAAATGCTGAGAGTACATTTGAAAAGCTCATAGAAAAAGATCCGGATTATAATCAGGCGCTGTATTTTCTTGGCGATGCCTATGGCAGGCATGGCAGGATGGCGGATGCACATTATTATCTCGGGTTATATTACAAAAACGAGGGGGATTTTAAGAATGCCAAATTTCACCTTAAAAGAGCCTTAAATACAAATGACCAGGATAAGAAGCTTAAAATAAAAGAAATACTTAAAGAAATCGGTAAAAATAGGTAGAAGGCTGAAGGTAGTAACAGCGGTGGACTAAATCAAAAATCTCAAATTTTATTTCTCACCATAAGAGGCAGCCATGAAAGGTTTAAAAGCAAAAAGAATTAGATTCAAAATCGGCAGTGTATGGGAAAGTCCGGCGCTACATATATTATTAGCCAAAGAGAACGATGTGGTTGTTGCCCGCTGCCTGGATTTTACAGTTTCTTCCCATGCTAAAGATGAGAAAGGCGCTTTAAAAGCATTAGCTGATTCTATAAAGGAATATGTTTTGACTGCGGTAGAAAATGATGCGATTGATACAATTTTTGATCCAGCACATGGTAAGTATTGGAGGATGTATAATGAATTGGAAACCAAACAGTCTTCCAGGAGTCTGAAAATATCTATAAAGAAATCATTAAAGTCTGTTTCCAATGACAATCTCCAGCAGTCAACTGCCGAAATAAACTATGCCTAAACCGCTATCCTTACCCCATCAAGTCGCATGGCAAAAAGACGCTTGTTTTGTCATATGCTCTTGATGATCTGATAAAAAAGTTTGATTTGCCTGCAGATGTTTTTGATAGATAAACCATGCCTCGCCAAGCCAGACCAAATACACCAGATCGACCAAACAAACCAATACGTTTTAGTGAGTTGTTTACTTATTTATGGACGTCCCACAGTGCCGCTTTTGCGTGCAAAAATAGATTTTTAATCTCTTACTTCTTTTTCAGGTCATAAGAAATAACCGAACTTTTCGGACGTGTTCCTATAATAGAACCGCTTTTACTTATTACTGCCGCTACTATTTCATCTTCTCCATCATTGTCAAAATCACCAATAGCAAAGTCACGTATATAGCCGGAGATTTTTGCTGTTTTCCAGTTAGTTGTGAGCCCCAGGCCGTTCCATGAAAGCGACTCTATCTGAGCTTCTTTGAATTTTCTTAACTGTTTCAAGAGCCTTCCTGTTAATTCATAGTTTTTGACTGCAATAACTTCATATTTTCCGTCTAAATCAATATCGGTTATAATCATCCTCATTGGATAATATTGACGATTATCGGAGCCTGGCTCAAACGCAGGCATTTCATAATAATGCGTGCTGCCCCCGTAATGAATACTTCCTGTCCATAAAATCCTGCCTGACTGATTGATAATTCTTATATAATCAGACTTGTCATAAGCAACAATAGTTTCTCCACCATCGTTCATAACATCGCCAAAAGAAAAACCCATTAAATTCGCACGGTTTGACGGCAGGACTTTTCTATCCGGAACATATTCGGTATTGTTCCATGCCATTTCAAATATTTCGCTGGAAAAAGTATCAGGTCCGCCTGTTTTTTGCTTCTGACCGAACAGAACGCTTCCACGGCCTGGAAGTTCAGCCACCCTGTAATACCAGGCGCAGCTATCTACGATTCTAATATAATTTTTACCATCATATTCAAACACAATTGAATTAATAACATTTCTTTGTGGATTCAGGCTTGTTATAAATATTTCAGGATAACCGTTGTTATTAATATCTGCGACATCAACTCCTATGAAAACTTTATACTTGTCTTCATCTATCTTCATTATTTCTGATAATCGATTATTTTCAAACCGATAAATATGTACTGAATCAGGAGTTATGATTACTGTCTCAATCTTCCCGTCGCTGTCAACATCACCCAATGCAATACCATTTATAAGTTCCCTGAAATTTCTGCTCTTCCAGAATTCCCTCGAAGATTTTTGAGAGCGAGTCACAATAAACGCAGGATTTAGATCGCTGCTTTTACCTTCATTTTCAAATTCGCCAAAATCCTCTACGAGCTTCTCCGGATGAGCATATATGTTGTCTGTCTGCACTGGCTGAAGTTGTTGCCTTGCAGGTAATTCTTTTGACGGCATAACCCGGCCGAACACCTTTTCATTTATTTCCCCTGCAAAATTATTTATTTTCGGTATTACCTCGCCAATACCCCGGGCCTGGTTGAAAAAAGCAAGGGTTTCTCTATCCCCTGTGACATCTACCATTTTTGAGTCAATACTAACACTGTCTCCAAAAATTGTCAGGCTGCCAAAAAGAACATAATCAGCTTCAAGTTTGGCTCCAACCTCCCTTGCTTTTCCTTCATTTAAAACGCCTTCAACGGTTTTTACGACCTTCTCAGTCTCTTGCCTGCCGACAATCTTCACATCTTCTCCGGAAGAAAGTCTGGAAGAAAGCATATCAAACACGCCGTCTTTTAAAAATGTCATATCCTTTTCGGCATTTATCTTAAACGGTATAATTGCAACACGATACTGTTTCGCAAATGCTGAATTTGAATTTAGACCTATTATTAAAATTATAAGAATACAGATTGTACTTACGTATTTATTTTTAGATATATTCATTTTTCCAGTTTTTCCTTCAAAACCTCGTTAACTATCTTTGGATTTGCCTTGCCTTTAGTCTTCTTCATTACCTGCCCCACAAAAAAACCCAAAAGTTTGGTTTTCCCATTCCTGTAATCATCAACCTCTTTGGTATTATCTGCAAGAACATTTAATATTATTTCTTCTATTGCGGAAACATCAGTAACCTGGACAAGGCCCTTTTCTTTTACAATTTTATCAGGCGCCTTTCCTGTCTTTGCCATGTCTTCAAAAACAACTTTCGCAATCTTTCCGCTTATAACACCTTCCTTGATAAGCCTGAGCAGATGCGCCAGGTTTTGAGATGATACCGGCGACTGCTCTATGGTCTTTCCCTCAGCATTTAAAAGGCCCATTAGCGATCCCATAATCCAGTTGCTGACGGTTTTGGACTCGGGAAATATTTTTAAACAATCCTCAAAATAGTTTGCTGTTGCCAGGCTTGCCGTCATTACATCGGCATCGTATGAAGGAAGACCGTATTCCGTTATAAAGCGTTTCTTTTTTTCAGCCGGAAGTTCAGGCAGAGTTTCCCTCACAGCATCTATCCAGTCTTCATCTATAACCAAAGGCAAAAGGTCGGGATCCGGAAAATACCGGTAGTCATGAGCCTCCTCTTTGCTGCGCATTGATATTGACCTGTTTGCAACAGGGTCCCATAGCCTTGTCTCCTGCACTACCTTGCCGCCGTCAAGAATAATTTCCTTTTGTCTCTTAATCTCATAATGCAGCGCCTTCTCAACATGCTTAAATGAGTTCAAATTTTTAAGCTCTGCACGGGTTCCGAATTGTTCGGCGCCGACAGCCCTGACCGACACGTTTGCATCACACCTGAAACTCCCTTCCTCCATGTTGCCGTCACATATGCCAAGGTAACGTACAATCGACCTCAACTGTCTCAGATAATTCCCTGCTTCTTCCGGTGACCGGATATCCGGCTCGCTTACGATTTCCATAAGGGGTACGCCTGTCCTGTTAAAATCGACAAAACTAATCGGTCTGCCGGGATCATGGCTTAACTTGCCGGCATCTTCTTCCATATGTATTCTTGTAATACCTATTCTTTTACTATAGTCGCCCACTTCAATATCTATATATCCAAACTGAGCAACAGGAAGTTCATACTGGGAAATCTGGTAGCCCTTTGGGAGGTCGGGATAGAAATAGTTTTTGCGTGCAAATCTGCTTTCATGCTCGATTTTACAGTTTGTTGCCAGAGCCATTCTAATTGTGTATTCAACAACCTTTTTATTAAGCACCGGAAGCATACCAGGCATGCCCAGACAAACAGGGCAGGTATGAGTATTGGGAGGTGCTCCGAATGATGTTGAACAGTTGCAGAAAATTTTTGTATCTGTCTTTAGCTGGGCATGAACTTCAAGCCCTATTACAGGTTCAAATTCCATTTTTTCCATTTATTACCTGACGGCTTCGTAAAAAGCTGTTTCAAGAAATCATTCTTATTACAACCTGATATTTTCGTACAATTATTGATAAATAGTCAAGTTATATTTAAAGTTTTAAAATTAAACGAGTTACAGAGTAGGAGGTTGCCATTCAACCAATCAACCCGGCTTCCTGAAAGCTGAAATATCCCTTTTTAGTCACTATGATGTGGTCGAGAATTCGCAGACCGAGAATCTTTCCTGCCTCAGTAAGTTGTTCATGAATTTTCAAATCGCTGTTGCTGGGTTTCAAATCACCGGAAGGATGGTTATGTGCAAATATTACAGCAGCAGCCCTGTCAGATATGACATCCGCATAAACCTCGCGCGGATGCACCTGGCTGCGATCCACCAGGCCAATGGTGACAATCCTTTTTTTAATCACTTCATGAGCGCCATTAAGGGAAACGCAGACAAAATGCTCCTGCTTTTTATCGGCAATATCAGCCAAAAGCGGTATCACATCCTGGGCGCCGGTTATCTTTACAGTATCTTTAATCAGATGCCGTCTTGCCAGTTCAAAGGCGGATAAAATCTGGGCAGCCTTAGCCAGGCCCATTCCGCGCACCGCCGTGAGATGTTCGACAGATAGATTTTCCCTGTGCTTGCGGATCAGTTTGGCAACATTTTTAGAAATAGTAACGAGGCTTTGCCCCTCAACACCCCGCCCAAGAATAGCGGCCACCAGTTCCTCATCAGTTAAGGCGGATGCGCCTCTTTCCTTTAATTTTTCCCGTGGGCGATTGTGGACAGGCAGGTCTTTGATATTTTTCATATTCATCTTTCAAGGAAGGTTTGTCTTTTAATCAGCCTTCATTATTCCGATTTCATTTCATTCAATCTATTATAAACCTTATACAACATCCATTCCTTCACAACATCTCCAAAGGTTTTGTCATCCATGATTTTTGTAAATATATCCAGGTTGCTGTCCATTCTTTCTATTAATTTATTTTGGAACATATCTTCAAAACCGAATTTAAAATTGCCAATGCTGTTGTTTTTGGCCTGCTCTGATAATTTTTCATCCGCAACCAGTTCCTCTTCAATTTGAGTGAAGAAATATTTATCAGCATCAGTAAAATCCGTTCCAAATTTATCGTTTAAAATTTCAATGATTTCTGAGAGCCTGGCTAATTCTTCTTTTTCTTTTTTTGTCCCTGCCTCCATTATTGGATGAAGCTCACTCCCGCTGTCTTTTTCAAGTACAATTGTGCCTTCTCTTATTTTTTGCAGCCTGTAGTATTCCAAAGCCACTTCATCGTGGAGTTTAAATCTATCCGAAACATCCCGCTTTGGCAGCTTGTTGAGGAGAAGGCGCGCGTACGCATAAAACTTTTCCAATTCCATATCCGCAAACGGCATGATCTGGGATAAAAAAGAATAAAGCCGAATAAAAACGGTCAAGGTATGTTTGAAATCTTCCTGTTCTTCTTCGTCTTTTATGGCCTTATAACGGTCAACCGCAGGATCGATGAAAGAATTAAGCATTGCGTGGTCTTTTACGCTGCTAAGCTTACGTGATTTAAAAAAGATTTTGGAAAAAGCATCTATTTCAGACTGCCAAATGATCTGAAAACCTTCGAGTTTGTTTTTCAGGTCGTAGAGTTTGTTCGGATCGGTTGTTGAAGAAAGCGCAGTCTGTTCATAATAGGGTTGAAATGCATCTATTATTTCCTGCTCTTCGTTGGCAAAATCAAGAATAAACGTATCTTCTTTTCCCGGATATATTCTGTTCAAACGAGAAAGTGTTTGAACTGCTCTAACGCCGGACAGTTTTTTATCCACATACATGGTGTGTAGCAACGGCTGATCAAAACCAGTCTGATACTTTTCCGCAACCAGCAGGATTTGATACTCATTTGTTGCAAATTTTTCCGGCAGTTCTTTTTCCTTAAACCCGTTGATTTCATATTCGGTATAGGAAATGCCGGTGTCTCTGTCGGTAAAAGCGGTAAATGCAACCAGCGTCTTGATATCGGTATATCCTTTTTCTTTAATATACTTATCAAATTCTGTTTTATACCGGATAACATGGGGCCTGGATGAAGTGACAACCATTGCCTTTGCTTTTCCGCCTATCCTGGGCATAACGCATTGCCGGAAATGTTCAATAATAACCTCTGTTTTCTGAGCCAGGTTATGGGGATGAAGAGAGAGAAACCTGGCTATTGCCAGGCGCGCCTTTTTCTTATTGAGGTCCGGGTCTTCTTCAATGGCTTTTGACAGTCTGAAATAGGTCTTATAGGTAGTGTAGTATTTTAGCACATCAAGAATAAAATTTTCTTCAATCGCCTGTCTCATGGAATAAAGGTGAAATGGAGCGGGTTTTCCGTCATCGCCGGTTTGGCCGAAAACTTCCAGAGTCTTCGCCTTTGGTGTTGCGGTAAATGCAAAAAAGGCAAGGTTGGGTTGCTTGCCGCGCGCCAGCATTGAGCTTCTTATCTCATCTTCCATATCATGATCTTCACCATATCCAGGAATCTCGTTCTCGATTTCGATAACAGTCAGGGTTTCTTTCATCTTTTTTGAAGCCTCACCCCCTTGGGAGCTGTGGGCCTCATCCACAATTATTGCATAGTTTCTTTTGGGAAGCTCGCCGATTTTATCTAACACAAAAGGAAATTTCTGAAGGGTGGTGATAATTATATTGATTCCGGCGCTCAAGGCCGAGGCAAGCTGGGTGGAATCCTTGTCGATTTTTTGAACTACGCCAAGCTTGTGTTCAAACTGGTAAATGGTGTTCTGGAGCTGCTGATCCAGGACAAGTCTGTCCGTGACAACGATTACCGAATCAAAAGCCCTTTCATCTTTATCATTATGCAAACTGGACAACCTATAGGCCAGCCATGCAATGGAATTGCTTTTGCCGCTGCCTGCTGAATGCTGAATCAGATAATTATTACCCAGGCCTTTTTGCCTGGCATCCCGTGCCAGCTTTCTGACAACATCCAGTTGATGAAACCTGGGAAAGATCAGTTTTTCTTTTTTAAATATTTTCCCATCAACCCTATATTCATCAGTCTGCAAGAGAAGAAAAGAACCGATTATATCCATCCAGCTATCTTTGGCCCAGACATATTCCCACAGATAGGAGGTTTTGTGGCCGTTCGGATTGGGCGGATTGCCGGCGCCCTTATTATAGCCCTGATTA
>JAIVWD010000065.1:0-12869 GCA_049190315.1 Deltaproteobacteria bacterium
TTGAGCCGGACCTGTGTTATGCCCGCATTCTCAAACAGGAAAGGCCGCTTAAAAGTGATGACAAGGTAAGGGAAAAAATTGAAGACATATTAACCTTGACGGCTTTGTAAACCCTGGGAGGAAACAATTTTGTTCGGTAAAAGTCTTGTGTGCAGTTTCGTCATATTCATAGTTTTTATTGCTGCCTGTGCAACCGAATCAGGCTTGTATAAAAGGGTTGTCACCGTTGCCATTTGGGATTTAGAGGACCTGAGTCCTTCAGACGTTGTCCGACCTGACCTGGGAGAACTTCTCTCGACCAAAGTTATTGAAACATTCAAGGAAACAGATCTCTATACAGTCGTTGAAAGGGAACGTTTACTCCTTGTTCTCGAAGAGCTGAATCTGGGAACAACATCACTGGTGGATGAAACCACCCGATTAAGGATAGGCAAGCTGGTGGGGGCTCGACTGATGGTATTTGGGGGTTATCAGGTCATTGAAGATCAAATGCGTCTCGATCTGCGGTTGGTGGAAGTGGAAACCGGCAGAATTAGAAAAGCTGCTCAAAAAACCGTTTCATCTACCGACCTGCCCGGATGGCTGAACGCAGCAAAAGAGACGGCAGCGCAACTGTTTTAAAAATTACCTTTCAACTTAACACCTATGGAAAAACCTTTGTAAGTGCGGTCATCATCATAATACCAGTTCTTATCATCGTCCAAAATACGACCTGTTAAATTTAACTCGCCTTCAAGGCGCGGACCAAAGATTCTGGTTATCCCGAATGCGAGAGAAGCCATCTGTTTTTTTCCGATAAACAAAGAAGAATCAGAAGAATAATCGTTCTCGTTAACCCGGAGAAACTGAATTAGAGACTTTAAAGTTGTCTTCTTGTTTAAGTAATAATTACAGGAAAGGTGGGTGGACCATTCATCACCGGAGCTGTTTCTATCTTCCGTGCGAAGGTCCTGGGCCGAGGCCCCTTCCTGGAATTTACTCTTGCCCCTGAATATGCCTTTAACGATAAAGGACGCATCCCATTTTGTTCGATAGTGGTTAAATCCGAGGCCTATGAGCAGAAACTCACCTTGCTGGTAAAAGTCCACGTTACGCACCTCGTCTTTGTCAAAATAGACATACTCACCAAAAAGCCTGGCTTGCCAGTCTGGTAAAAAAGTATAGGCAACCTCTCCAGTGAGATTAAAAAGATTACCTGGATTATAATCCCTTGTCTCTTTGCTGAAATCATATTTGCCTCGCCATAAGTATCCCAAACCGACGCCGGCTGCCCAGTTTTCCCATTCTTTAGCTATGGTAAGGGTCGGGTTAATATTATAACCTTCTCCAAGACTGGTTATTGAAACCAGATCAGGGTTCATAAAAAGCATCAGATCATCATTATCTAAATCAGTTCGGCCTGTTGGGATGTTAAAATCGACCCCAAGGAGTATGTCGACAGGGAATTTATCCAATATTTCGTAAGAAAAGTTGACTTTTGTATCGACAACACAAGACAAGGAATGATCTTTTATTCCTGTCAGGTCAGAGCTTGTGTGTGTAAATGCAGTTAGTATCAGAAAGGAGAAATCCTTATATTCAGTCTCGATCTGCACAGGGACGTAAATTTGGTAACCCTGGTCGTTTTTGTCACTTTCCCACCAGTCAAAGTTGGTACCGGTTTGGATTTTTAAATCGACTGCGTGACTAATGCCACCGCTAAAAAAAATAAAGACAATAGATATGGCTATTATGAGTCTTTTCATAGCTTCTATCCTTTCCAAATTTACGGTATGATTTTCTCAGAAAGTTCTTTCCTCGAAACCGTATTCACTGTGGTTTACAAAATTCGTTATTGCACCCACACTCCGGATCCGGTTCTGTCAAATTAGGAATCACTAGAGCATCTGTTCCCCCTCCTTGCAGTCCGGTGTTCCATCACCGTCACTGTCAGTATCAGGCACGCCGCAGCCGCATATCCCAGGAGCAGTCTTGTTCGGATCATCAGGGCATCTGTCGAGGTCGTTCGGCGTTCCATCATTGTCACTATCATACAAGCTTTGTCTTTTTATTACGTCTTTGGGAGTTTTTGCCCTCTTGATAGGCTCTTCAGGAGTGAGTTGATCTGTTAATGAAGTCCTGTTTCTCAGGGATCTTAACAATAAACGCTTTTTCTTTTTTGGTATTAAACCCAGTTCCTGTAACTCCTGCAAGGCATCTCTTGCTATCCCAAGGCCTGGATCTTCTTTTAATGCCTTTTCATAAAAAATGGCTGCTTTTCTATAATTTTCCTTATCACTATTGTAAATCCCTTTGAAAAAGTTGAGGAGGGCCTCGATACTGATTGAAAGCGGTTTTTTCAACAATTCCTTTTCCTCAACTGAAAGTTCGATTTTTAACAGTTTGATGATTTCAAAGAGAAGATCTTTTTCCATTTGAAACAATTCTTCAAGAAGCTTACCTTCAGATGTGGATTGGCCGGCTATTTCTTTAGCAGACACCTTCAAGAGATCGGATTTTAGCTGAAATTCATTAATCTTACGCTTGAGAATATCCCCTCCAACCAGGTACTCAGCTCCCAGCAATCTTCCCACTCGGGGGGCAGTTCCAGGTTCAACCAGTCCAAGTTTCTCTAAGCCTAATTCTTTTACGAGGGCATGGACCCTTGTCCTTTCTACGACTTTAAACTTTTTTACATTGGAAAGGTCGGTTATTAGCATCAGGGTGATGCCCTTCTGAAGGAGATCTAGTTTTGACCATCCTGTCTTATTGTTGAAATAAAGTACCGCCACGGTATCAGGCGTGCTGATAGTCTTGAGGGCCTGTTCTTGCTCTAATGCCTGTTTTGCCCACAATTTTAAGCTCTCAGTCACTACCTGGCCGGCCCATGACGAAGATGTTAGCCCAACCCAAATCAACACAAAAATTAAAATCTTGCTGAACAATTTTTCTTTCATCTTTAAAACCCCCATTGTTGAAGGCCAGAGCCTTTTTATAGGGCTGAGGAACTTCTGGCTGCAAATAAACTCATCGACAATCTACCAGACACGTATTTTATCTCCTTTTAATGTCAGTTTGTCAATATTTTCTCTTAATTTATCGTTTGGCTGAATTTGCTTGATATCTTTCGAGGCCTTTGATATAGAGTAACGACTGACCACTACAAAGTTTTATAGAAAGGAGAAAATGACATGAAAAGCACAAAGGGGTTCTTGATTGTTTTGATCGCACTGGCATTTGCTATCTTTTTGAATCACCCGGCGTTTGGTGGTGATACCTATTATGTGCCAGATGATTTTCCAACAATACAGGATGCTATAGATGCTGCCTTTGGTGGTGATACCGTTATTGTTCGGGCTGGCACCTATACTGGCGAAGGTAACAGAAATATCACAATAGACGGTAAAGTCATTAGTGTTGAATCAGAATCCGGACCGGAGAATACTATCATAGACTGTGAAGGAGCTGAACGAGGCTTTTATCTTAAATCCTTGGGCAGTTTCACAAAATTAGATGGATTTAAAATTATTAATGGTTCAGCATCTAATGGTGCTGGAATCTTCTGCGATCATTCTTCCCCTTCCATAACGAACTGTACCATCAGTGGAAATAGCGCTTCCAGTAATGGTGGTGGAATCTACTGCTATTCTTCTTCCCCTTCCATAACGAACTGTATATTATATTTTGATTCGCCATATGAAATTTATGGAAGTCCTACAGTAACCTATTCTGACATCATGGGTGGCTATGAAGGAGAAGGAAATATTGATAAACTTCCTTCATTTATTGGAGGAGGTGACTACCATTTAGAAGGAGATTCGCCTTGCATTGACGCAGGCACATCGGAAGGAGCACCCGACACTGACATTGACGGAGAATTACGACCACAAGGTGCGGGGTACGATATGGGGGCGGATGAATGTGATGGTGTTCCTCCTCCTCCGGCTTGCAAAGGCGACTTTGATAACGACGGCGATGTCGATGGCTCAGATCTGGCAGTATTTGCAGCAGAGTTTGGGCGAACTGATTGCCCATGTGAGAGATAATCTCTCAGACTCCTCAATAGTCACTGCTGTATCCAAAATATACGTTTTCAGAAGTACCATGCTCAATAGAGTCATTGGGTTATGAGTGACCTGCCGCGACTGCCCAGTGAAGTTTACTGCAGTGAGGTCAGGCACACAACATGCGTGTCGTTTCAGTAGCTTACAAGACCCATCCGAATAATGACGCCGTAGAGTTACAACCGCTTGGAGTCGGACGTGAAAAGGCTGGCACCTTTTCACGCCGCTCAAGCGGAGCGAACCGCGCAGTTAAAATTCAGGTTAGGCAATATTTGGTTTTTTTCTTATTTTTTTAAAGGGAATGATCTGCTCTTTCTCTGTGATGCGTCTGCTGTATACGCCGAGTGCGTCAACAAATTGATCGTAGCGTTCCTCCATCTCCGGCTGAATTATTTTTATTCAATAGATATCAAACGCACGTGCAGCGGAGTTTCGCCGGGTTCGCTAATCTGCAACTGTGCCTCCCACTCAAAATAATCCGGAAGGCTGACCCGAACTTCGTATTTCCCAATTGGAATTTCAAGGTTTATGGGGGTGTTCCCTTTAAATGAATCGTCTAAAAAAACTTGAGCCCCGGAAGGTGAACTGGTCACCATTAGAATTGCATCTACAGGTTTGTTAGCCTCGATACGGGTCGATAAGGATGACGCCTGCTTTTTATTATTATATGCTCCAAAAAAATAGATTGCCCCTCCAAGAACAACTGCCGCCATTAGACCCATAATTAAAACAGATGCCACAGGCTTTTTTTTGGGGCTTATCGGTTTTCCGGGCAATAAAAGAGATTCTTTTACCTGAAGACAGGTTTTAAGGGCATCGCCCATCTCCTTACTGGTTTGAAAGCGTTCATCCGGATTTTTAGACAGGGCTTTCATGATTAGATCAGAGAGAGACTGGGGGATGGAAGCGTCAATTTTTAATGGAGCCACGGGGATATCATCTGTAATGGCCCTGAAGATGGCAGTAAAATGATCTCCCTCAAACGGTTTACGACCCACAATCAATTCATAAAGGATCACTCCGAGGGAAAACAGATCGGATCGCCCGTCGACCCTTTTACCCATCACCTGCTCCGGTGACATATAAGAAGGTGTCCCCAAAATCACCCCTGCCTGGGTTTGTTGAGCTGCATTTGAATCTTCTGCGCGGGCAATCCCGAAATCGGTAAGTTTGACATTACCCTCATCGGTCAAAATAATGTTTGATGGTTTAATATCCCTGTGAACAATCCCCTTTTCATGAGCATAGCCAAGGGCATTTGCAACCTGTAAAGCAATATCAATGATTTTCTCGACACTCAATCTTCCACTACGAATCACTTCATTAAAAGGTTGCCCCTGAAGATATTCCATGGCGATGTAGATGGTTCCATGGTCTCGCCCTACATCATATACTGTGACGATGTTGGGATGAGAAAGTCGACCGATGAATTTTGCCTCTTTAAAGAACCTTAACACAAAATCTTCACTGACTACTCGGTCCTCCCGTAACACCTTTAAAGCAACAGGCCGGTCGATCTGAGGGTCGTGGGCCTGGTAAACCACACCCATTCCGCCTTTGCCTAATTTTTTTATAATTTCATATCGTCCGTATCGCATGGATAAATTCCACTTTGAAGTTTTACAGAATATAAACAGGGCTCATTCTACCCCAGAGAGAACAATTGTAATATTATCCTTCCCACCGGAGTGTTTGGCCGCTTCAGTTTCTTGCCTTGATAACGGTATGTTCGGCTGTCACCTATATGCCCAACAACAAATCCTTTAGAGTGGAACGTCTGGAATTCTGCTGTACAGCCCATACCCTTGTGGAGGGGATTCATGGCTACATTCATCTTAATTTATTATAATATTAAAGTTATTGTCAAGAATCTTCCCCTGCTCAGTGCCGCATTGTAAATAACTATAGTTGCAACCCAATAACGTCCCCGTTTTGTTCCCCCGGAGAGGGCATGGGCGGTCAGACTTTATAGTTGACCCAATCAAACCTCGGTGATAGAAAAAGCGTTGAGGAATTCCAAATTCCTGAATGGAGATTTGACCATGAACGTTGCTCATCATGTTATAAGAAATGCCAGGAGTTATAGGAGATGGTCTGCACTGGTTGTTGGCCTTTCCCTATCTATTATTTTTTGTGTTGGAACGTCTCAAGGTAGTGTCGGCGATGAATTCAAGATAGTGAGAGTTAAGAAGGGAGATTCGGTTAGTTATCTCTCTTTTAAGCTTTATAAAAAGTATAATAAGATGATCGTAGACTCAATCCGTTTATGTAACCCTGAGATGAAAGATATAAACCTGATTTACGTTGGGCAAAAGCTGAGATTTCCACGATTGAGTTATATTGAACAGGGAAAATATCTCTCCAAAAAAGAGATAAAGGTGAGAAAACAGAGACCGGTAGCAGCTTCAGAAGACAAGGAACAGAGAAAGAAGATAGTCAAGATGGAGGCGTTTATAACCTATATAGCAGGCGATGTGGAGATCCTTCGCCAAGGCACCAGCGATTGGCAGCCTGTAAAAATGAATGAGGAGTTATCTGAAGGGGATCGGATCAAGGTAAAGAAGAATTCAGTGGCTGAATTAATAACCGAAAAGAATAGCGTGATTCGTCTGTCTGAAAATTCGGCGTTCGAGATTACTAAGCTCGAAAAAGATCCTGTGAAAAAAACAGAGACCTCAAAGTTTGCATTATCTCTGGGAAGACTATGGAACAAAGCAAGAAAGCTCTTAAGTCCTAGATCAGAATATACCGTAAGTACTCCTACTGCCATCTCCGGCATTCGTGGAACGGTATACAGTATAGATATTCTGGCGAATAGCGATACCCGTTTCAAGACCTATTCCGGTTCCATAGACGTCTGGAATCCTTGTGAGAGACCAACAGGTGATATGATGCCACCCAAAAAGGTATCAGGGCCTGTTCCGGTTGCGGGACCTCATCCGGTAGGCATGAAAGAATGGACCTCCATTATACTTGCAAAACATCAACAGCTCGTAGTAACCAAACAGGGTCCCTTAAAAAAGGAGGCTTTCGATCCTTTAAAGGACAGAGATGACGCATGGGTTAAATGGAACGTGGAAAGGGATCAAGATTTTGAAAAAAGTGAACCCTGGCTTTAGAAAATCCTACCTTGTTGGTTTAACCATTACTCTCTTGATTATTCCCTTGATGCTTATTGATCCTGATGTCTTTAAGCTTGTCGAGCTGAAGTCGCTCGACTTTCGCTTTGCCCTTAGGGGGCAATCCGAACATGGCGGAGACGTAGTCATTGTCAGCATAGATGACAAGAGTATTTCCAAAATAGGTAGCTGGCCGTGGGGCAGGGAAAAGCATGCTATAGTGATAGATAAGCTGAAACAAGCCGGTGCCAGAGTGATCGCCTTTGATGTCTATTTTCAAGAAACAGGCGGTGGCGTATTGAGTCGTGAAAATAAAAGACTGGTGGATTCAGTTCGTAAAGCGGGAAACGTTATCCTTCCTTTGTACTTTAACCTTAACAAACGGGAAAAAAGCAGGGGAGAAGCTGAATTAGAAAACATAGGATTGTTTGCTATAAGGGATGTTGAAAATCGAGAATTGCTTAATGAGTACCCGGTGGTTAGAGGATATGAACTTTTTTCATCCTTTCCGGAACTAAATCGAGCCGCTTTCGGTATGGGTCATATCAATATGATTACTGACAAAGATGGGATAGTAAGAAAAGAACTGATGGTTGTGGGCTATAAAAACGGATATGTCCCTTCATTAGCTTTGAAGGTAGCCCAAAAATACCTGGGAGTGGACAACAAAAACATGACATTGATTGGGGGAGAAGGTGTTGCGTTAGAAGACAGAAAGATACTCATATCTCCGGAACAGATAAGTGGTGCCATGTTGTGGGGGTTGGTCCATATCAACTATATAGGTGGTTATAGAACATTCGATTACGTTTCTTTTGTTGATGTTATCAATGACAGGGTTCCGACGGACACCTTCAGGGATAAAGTCGTTCTTATTGGCGCAACTGCCGCAGGTTTGTATGATTTTCATTCAACCCCATTTGCCACGGTATTTCCCGGGGTAGAAAAACAGGCCACCGTGGTAGATAATATCATTCACGGAGATTTTATCACAAAGCCCTTTCAGTCAGATGTTTTGAGCCTAATCTTATGTATCTTCATTGGCTTGGCATTGACTTTTTTGATACCGCGGATGAGGTTGTTGCATGCCATGATCATGGTGTGCGTGCTAACAGCGGTTATCATTTTGGCTGGATATGTCGCGTTCGCAAAGGCGGACTCCTGGATAAACATGACCTATCCCATTGTTACAACCTGGTTTGTATTTCTCTCATCTGTTCTGACCCTGTACGCTTCAGCTAAGAGGGGGGAGCACAGAGCTCTTGAGGAAGGCCATGAAGCAATAAAAATGCTCGGGCTTTCTTATCAAGAAAAAGGTTCCCTGGAACTGGCCTATAATACTTATAACAAGTTACCTCTCAATGGGGAGGTCATGACATTATTATACCACCTCGCGATACAGTTGGAAAAAAAGCGTAAGGATTCTCTTGCCGTACAGATCTATAAGAAAATTTATAATAAGGACAAGGACTTCGAGGATGTGGCCCAGCGACTGAGCACATTTGGCGTAAAGACCCTTGAACCAATCTCGGACGACAGTACCATTTTGCTCAAGCAAGGCCAGACATTGGGACGCTATGAGATAGTTAAAGAGCTTGGAAAAGGTGCGATGGGTGAGGTCTATTTAGCCAACGACGCTCATATTGATCGACATGTGGCCATTAAAACGTTCCGTTTTGGTCGGGAGATAGATGAGAAGTCATTACGAACGATCAAAGAGAATCTTTTGCGCGAAGCCAGGATGGCAGGGAAATTGTCTCACCCCAACATAGTCACTATTTATGATGCAGGGGAGGATTGGGATCTATCTTACATTGCAATGGAGGTGCTGGAAGGAGTTGAATTACCCAATTATTGTAAACCTGGGAACCTCTTCCCGTATGAAAGGGTTGTCGAAATCGTTTCATCTGTTGCCTGTGCTCTCGATTATGCTCACGACCACGGGGTTATTCATCGGGACATTAAGCCGGCTAACATTCTGATTCAGCAGGGGGGTGGTATAAAAGTCACTGACTTTGGGATAGCGTGCGTCAAAGAGAAAAGGGATCACAGGGAAATTGCCGGGACCCCTGTCTATATGTCTCCTGAGCAGATTAGTGGCCATGAAATCGATGGCCGTACAGATCTCTATTCCCTTGGTGTGGTCTTGTTTGAACTGTTGACCGGTAGAAAGCCATTTACGGCTCCAAATCTCGGAACGTTAAGGAAAAAAATTGTGAATGACCCTGTTCCTCAATTACGAGAGATAAGGGGGGGAGTACCCGAATACTTTCAATCGATCATTAACAAGCTTCTGGAGAAAGATAAGGAGAAGAGATACAGCCGCGGAGAAGATTTGGTGAATGACATGAAAAAGGCAAGGATGGGTTCCTTTGAAGACGGAGGCACCATCTATCTGGACCTGGATCAAGATCCGAAGAAATAGGAGCGCTTATGCCGGATGAGACACCGTTATTCCGGAAACCCCATGCCGCCTCCCGGCATCATGGGGATTGACATTTTTTGGTATCCGGATGGAGATCTCAAAAGATAAACTTATAAAGCGATGGATGATCCCTCGTCCTTGTCTTTGGCAGATAAAATTTGAAAGGATAGAAAAAATATGAATACCAGAACAATAAACATAACATTGCCTTTAGGAGCATTTTCAGCGCTTAAAAAGACGCCGGCTGAATTTGCAAAGGACTTACGGCTGACTGCGGCGGTCAAATAGTACGAGATGGGAGTTGTATCCCAGGAAAAGGCTGCTGAAATAGCCGGATTGTGCCGTGAGGATTTTCTCATGTCGTTATTAAAATTTCGAGTCTCACCTTTTCAGTATACGGCGGAAGAAGTCCTTAAAGAGGCTGGTTATGAATAAAAATCTGGTTATCAATGCCTCTCCCGTAATACTGCTCGGGAAAGCCGATCTCTTGAAAACAATAAGTCCATTAGCCAAGACGTGGATAATACCTGATGGAGTTATCCATGAAGTTCAGGCCAAAAGACCGATTGATCCTTATTTGTCAGGTCTTGCATCGAATTCTGAGGTTGTGCGGAAAACTGTTTTAAACCTTCATCCTTCAATAGCAGCTTGGAATCTTGGTCAGGGCGAAAGCGAGGTTTTGACATTGGCATTGGAAAAACCTCGCACAGGAGTTGTGTTAGATGATTTGCAGGCACGTAAATGCGCTGAGCTTTTTGAGATCCCTTTGATCGGCACTCTGGGGCTCGTTGTTTTAGCTAAACGAAAAGGCTTGATCAGCCTTGCCAGGCCTTTTATCGAACGTCTGGCCGCTGTCGGATTGTATATTAATTCTGCCATACTTACTCGTATATTGGTTGGGGTTGGTGAATCAGACGAAAAAAATGAAGAAAAATCTTGACGTAGATTTGGAAAAAATTAAATATGCGGGGTATCCACTTGACGCAAGTACGCACTATATATTGTGGTTCATATCCACGATATTACGGTACGACGTTGGCGCGGTTACAACTGCCTGTTCCATAAGCCGGTAAAAAAGTAAACCTCGTGAACGCGATGTACGGCGATTAAACCGGAACGTATACTCGTCTAAATAATAGTCGAGATGCTTACCGCTAACAGCACCCTGATGAGTACTTAGCAACCACCGCTTAAGCAAGGATGAAACTCGATGCACACCTGGCATTGCCACGTGAGCCGGGTCTCCAGTGTTTGAAAGTACTGTCTTGTTACGAATATATCCGTGCTTTGGCAGATGGTTGTAACCGCTCCAGCCATCAGTTAAAATCACCGAACCCGGCTCGACGAAATCACACACAAACGGAATAAGACTGGCACCCGATACGTCAGGGATACGTCGTATACGTACACGCCCGAATCCCTTTGGAAAGTGCATCTCAACAGCGATTGCAACAATCTCCTTCTTTCCGGCACCACGACCTCTTTTCCCGCCACTCTCAGTACCGCCTATGTACGTCTCGTCAACTTCGACATGACCGCTCAGGAGAGCGCGTCCCGGGCGAACCATGGCACGCCTCAACTTGTGCAGCCAGGTCCATGCCGTTTGGTAACTACCCAAACCAAGTACGTTCTGAAGCCCAAGAGCACTTACTCCATGTTTCTGGCTTGTGACAAACCACATTGCTAAAAACCATGTCCTCAAAGGATTGCGGGTACTCTCAAATATAGTTCTGGCGGTGATAGATATTTCGCTTTCACACTTCCGACAATGAATGTGGCCTCGTGAAGTAACCCACGGTGACGCTTTGGAACTGCATTTGAGGCATTGGTACCCATTTGGCCAGCGAAGTCGAAAAATGTATGCACGACAGGATGCTTCATCGCCGAAAAATCTGTCAAACTCGTTGAAAGTACGAGGATAATCTATCCCAGCTATAGGCCCTTGTTTGTTTTCCATGGACCAACATACTATATGTTGTGGTCACTTGCATCAAGTGGATACCCCGCTTAAATATAATCAATTGTTTTTAACTCGCAACATAGGATGTCCCCCTATTATCCATTGGGAGGTGCAGAGCAATGGCAAAAATGATAAAGCAGAGGTTGCTCACAACCATTGAAGAGATTCCGGCAAGCAAATTAGGAGAAGTTCTTGATTTTATGGAGTTTCTTCTGGAAAAGGAACGTAATAAGAAAAAAGGGGAACTGGACATCGAACCAGGGAAGGATCCAATTCTGGAGTTTATAGGTGGCGTATCGCACGGTTCTCTGGCCAAGGATATAGACAGTGAGCTTTATGGAGAGAAAGCTTGAAGCTTTTTATTGATACTTGGGGTTGGCTTACGCTGCGGGACAGAAAGGAATCCCGGCATCAGGAGGTAAAAGACTTTTACAGCCAGTTTCGTAGTCAGAAAGGAATCATTTATACATCGGATTACGTGTTAGACGAGACGATCACTTTGCTCTTTAGGAGGCTACCATTCAAGACGGCTAAAGGATCTTTGGCGACGATAGATAAAGCTATCAAAGAGGGTTATCTGCAGGTTGAGTGGGTTACTCCCGAACGATTCGAACGAGCAAAGGGGCTGCGGTTGAAATACCAGGATAAGCCCAAGATATCCTTCACCGATTTCACTTCAATGGTGATCATAAAGGAACTCGGTTTTAAGGAAATTATGACAGGAGATGAGCATTTTGAACATGTTGGGATGGCTTTCCAGCGCAAGCCTTAGATTGTTGTCATTAACCTGATGAGGATTTGGGGGAAGGCCTAACTATTGAGAATGCATTGAAGAATTCCGCAAACTGTCTTTCCCATTGGCAAAAAAATCAATAAACATACAAAAATAGCAACGTACCCGTCCCGCACAAACGTTCCCCGGGCTCACTCCTTCAGGGCATGTTACTTTTTCTGATCGTTCGTTCCGATCAGAAAAAGTAAAAAACCCTTTGCGTCTTCGCGCCTTAGCGGTTCAAGGACACCAATTTTGACATTGTTTTATCGCCTTCATATTTTCCACGCTTTTATGCTAAAAAAACTATCTATATTTTTTGTTGAAAGGATAAAATTTGTTGATTTTTTTGGCTGGATGCATTTTCAGGAAGGATAGTCCGAGTCTCACATTTTCTTATTATAATAATCAAGGTTTGACCCCAGATTCCCCCGGCTTCCGGGGGACGTACGGGACGCGTGAATTAAACTTTCCTTTATTCACAATTCAAGCTTTGACCCCAAATTTGACCCCAAATTTCTCGTTAGTTATGGATGTCCCGCATTCCGTC
>JAIVWD010000066.1:0-12816 GCA_049190315.1 Deltaproteobacteria bacterium
CTGAGCTACAGCCCCAATATGAAACCTTTGAAAAATGTTCAATTTTGTTCAAGTTCAAGGAAGGCGAAAATTTTAAATGCAGGAATACATTGAGTATTTCGAGGCTTAAAATTTGAGCCTGACGCCGAAATTGGGCAAAAGGGGACGTTTTGCAAAGGTCTCAATATAAGTGGGGCATTTAACAAAAAGCTATAAATGTGTCAATATTTATTTCATATCAGGTTGGTTAGGCTGACGACTGAAGACTTTTAGGGAAAAGACTTCTCTAAGCCAATATTTTCTTAAAGCGGCCGGAGATTTTGTCTTAAACATAGAGAATAACGCTGAGAAATCATCTGTTTCCTTCAGCCTATAGCCTTCAGTCTAAACACCTGAGTAGTTACGAATTATTTAAACAGGTCAAAAATGCATCTTAATGAATTTACAAAACAATCCGGAACCGTTAACGCAGATGCAAACCGAACAAAAATGTTCAAAGAGTTTGATGCGACAGAATTATATTGCCCTCGTTGCAAACGCGCAGTCCCTGTCAGGAAACGCCTTCTCCTGATACTTCAGGAAGGTGATAAATATGAATATCTATGTGCGTTCTGTTCCGAGTCTGTTGGAACAAAAATGGATAAAAACAAACAACCATCTACAATAATTATTTAAACCTAAGTTGAGCGATTTTTTGCGAAAAAATGTGCCAAGTCCTTGATGCGCAAGAGATTGGTGCAGATCGAGTAAAAAATCGCTCAACTTAGTTAAAGGTTAAAAATAATGCTCAGATTCTTACGGCAAAGTGCCACTAGCTGGTTAATCAAAATGATATTAGGTGCAATTGTTATTGTATTTGTTTTCTGGGGAGTTGGAAGCTTCCGCTCAGAACGAAAAGACAGAGTAGCATTAGTCAATGGTGAAACTATTACTTCAAAAGAATATGGGGAAGCATACAACAACATTATTGAGCGGTTACGTCAGCGATTAGGCAATAATTTAAATGACGATATGATAAAAATGCTTGATGTAAAAAGCCAGGCTCTAAATATGCTGATAGATAAGAAACTGATGTTTCAGGAAGCAGCAAAGCTTAATTTAAGGGTCACAAATGACGAGCTTGCAGATACAATAAGACAAATAGAAGCATTTCAGATAAATGGTAATTTTGACAGCCAAATTTACAAGAATGTCTTAAATCAAAACAGACTAACTCCCGAAGAGTTCGAATTCATTCAGAAAGAGTCGATAATTATTGAAAAAATAAGATCATTTATATTAAGCAATGTTAAAGTTTCGGAACAGGAAGCAATTGAATGGTTCAAGTGGGAGAATACATCAGTAAATATTGATTTTGTACTTTTTGAGCCTGGCAGATATGATGATATTAATCCGACCTCTGATGAAATAAGTTCCTTTTTTGAAAATCATAAAGAATCTTATAAAGCTGATGCAATGATTAAAGTACGTTTTCTGCGATTTGATCCTGATGCATATAGCTCAGTGGTAAAAATAACAAATGAAGAGATTCAGGATTATTATGAAAGCAACACAGAAAAGTTTAAAACTCAAAAAACCGTTGAAGCACGACATATTCTGATAAAACTTGACCAGAGTTCCAATCCTGAAACAGTCGAAAAGAAAAGGAAAACAGCTCTTGATATACTTAAACTGGCCAGGGAGGGTATAGATTTCGCGGAACTGGCTAAACAGTACTCTGAAGGCCCAAGCAAAGACGGGGGCGGCTATCTGGGAGAATTCAAAAAGAATGCAATGGTAAAACCCTTTGCTGAAAAGGCTTTCCAAATGAAAGCCGGTGAAATAAGCGAACCCGTCAGGACTCAGTATGGATGGCACATTATCAAGGTTGAAAAGGTAAATGAAGAAACTGGTGTTTCATTTAAAGATGCAGAGGACAAAATACGGAAAAAACTTGTAGAAGAAAGAGCAAAAAATCTGGCATATGAAGAAGCCGAAGCAGTTTATGATGCTTCTTTTGAAGGCGATGATTTGACAAAAAATGCAGAAGCCCGAGGCCTTAACATAGTTACCACTGACTTCTTTACAAAAAATAAGGGCCCGGATGTAAAAATGGCTACAGGAATAAAAAATCGTTCGGCATTTGCATCATATGCATTTAATCTTTCACTTATGGAAATCGGCGATATACAGGACTTTGAAGATGGATATTACATTATCCAGCTCATCGAAAAAATACCTGAAAAAATACCTGAACTAAAGGATGTTGAAGAAAAAGTCAGGATTGATTTAATAAAACAAATGCAGGACGAGAAAGCAAATAAATATGCTAACGAACTTCTGGTAGCTTTAAGAGATAACAAGTCCCCAGAAGATACAAAATGGGATAAAGAATGCGAGAAGCTTAATTTAACCGCAACTGCCACCGGTTTTTTTAAGCGGAACAGCTCCATACCACATATTGGATTTGACCAAAACATCTCCCAGGCGGCATTTAAGCTTTCAAATGAAAATATGCTCCCGGAAGCCCCGGTAAAAGGGGAAAAAGGATATTATATTATCAGATTCAGGGATAGGAAAGAACCCGGACTTAATGGATTTGAAGAAGAAAAAGAGAAGATAAAAGAAAAACTGCTTAAGCAAAAGATGCTTAAAACTTTTGATGCATGGCTTTCAAGCATACGAAACAAAAGTGTCATTTCAATCGAAAAGAGTTTTTGGGAATAATTTAAAATCTATCTTGCTATCATCGCCCGCATCATATCACCGGCATTTTCAGCATGATCTGCAATGGATCCAATTATTTCAGCCAACGTTATCATATGAAATATTGTAACAGGATCAATATCCATATTAAGTATCTTAGCTTTTATCATTGCTTCGACTTTATCTGCTTCATGCTCCTGCCGGCGAAGATTTCGGATAATATCCTTGACAATAGTCCTTTGTTTTTCTGAAAAACTTTTAAAATACTTTCTCGCCTCTAATACCATAGTGCTCAATTCTTCGATAGGATCAATATTTGCATCTACAAGAAGGAAAAAATCCCTTTGAAGTTCTTCCGGAATACCTGGTTCGCTTCTATATGATAACCAGTTCAGAGCATCCTCCACTGCATCAAGAACTCTATCTTGTTCTCTCAAGTACCTGAATAACTGGAACTTATCTACCGGCATCAAAGTGCCCTTCGGCAGATGCCCTCTAATGCGCCGCTTAATGGCATCTGCCTCGCTTTCCATTCTAACAACATTCTGCCTGAATTCTTCAAACGTTCTGCATTTATCTGCAATATGGCATTCCATTGCCTGTTGAAAAGCCCATGCACATTCCTTTACCTTCTCCGCATGTTCCTGCAATCCATCAAATGGCGATGCAATAAACATAGACATAAATGGTATTCGCATAACTATATCCCTTATAAAATGAGTTGAAGTATTTTAAAAATAGCCATACTGGTGAGAGCCGAAGCAGGTACCGTTAAAAACCAGTATAACATAATTTTAAATATTATACGAAAATTAACTGCTTCAATACCTCTCGCAAGCCCAACACCAAGCACCCCGCCTACTGTTGCATGAGTCGTAGAAACCGGAAGTCCCATTTTTGAAGCAACAAGCACTGTGGTTGCAGCAGCAAAATCGATAGCAAAACCTCGGGTATTAGTTAACGTAGTAATCTTCGAACCTATTGTATCCATTACACGATGACCGGCCATTCCTATGCCGCAGGCTATGCCTATTCCGCCAAAAAAAAGGAGAAAAAAAGGTACTGGCACGGTGGCTCCGACATTTCCTGTTTTTACAATAAAATATATTACTGCAAGAGGCCCTATTGCATTGGCCACATCATTTGCGCCCTGCGCCAGAGCAACATAGCAGGATGTTCCGATCTGAATACGTTTAAAAATAGTTTCCGCGGTACTTGTCGATTTTTTCTTAATAAAACGGGACAAGAGGTTTTTACATATTATACCAAAAATAATTGACAGAATTAGTGAAACAGCTAATGCGGCTGGAGTTTCAATGGAAAGCTTTTTGCCAAGAGGGGTCTTAAAAAGAAACGATAAAATAATGACAAAAAAAGTTATACCGACAAAATAAGGTGATAAATTAAGTGCTTTAGTAAATTGATTCTTCTTGGAAATTATTAGTCTGACAATAATCTTAAACATTATAAAGGCAATAATAATGCTGAAAAAAGGAGAAATTATCCAGCTCATTACAATTGCTGCCAGTTTGCCCCATTTAATTACTGAAAAACCACCTGCCATTATTCCAAAACCAATCATAGCTCCGACAATCGAATGGGTTGTTGAAACAGGAAGGGACTTCCAGGTAGCGAAACTGACCCACAAAGCTGCAGCAAGCAAAGCTGAAAGGGCTCCAATCAAAGCCACCTGAGGATCTGCAAGAATTTCGGCTGAAACAATACCTTTACGAATCGTATTTGTAACATGCGATCCTATGAAAATTGCACCAAGAACATTCAATATACCGGCGATAAATACTGCCTGGCGTATTGTTATAGCCTTGGCCCCCACAGCAGAAGCCATAGAGTTGGCCACATCGTTTGCGCCTATATTCCAGGCCATGTAAAAACCAAAAATATAGCCGACAATGAGGATACAATAATTTGAAGTCATATAAAAAACTCATATTATCTTAATGTTGCAAACACTCAAATATTCCAAACGGGACATATCATTACCTGAGGATCAAATCAATTTAAAAAATGCTTTTATGGGGTTTTTGTTCAGGCAATAGTTGCTCTCTATTAACAAGAGATTTTGTTGACTTTTAAAAAAGTATATATTACTAAAACAAACTTAGTATAAGTATTAAAGAGACTTATTGAACAATCAAGGAGGGATATTTAAATGAAGAAATTACAAGATCTGTTAAATTCAATATCCAAATCTCTTGTAGCTCTTTCTAAACAGGTGGAGAAAATTTCAAAACAGGCAGGCAGATTGCAACCAGCCAAACCAGCTAAAAAAAAGGCTCCCGCAAAAAAAGTAAAGACTTCATCTAATAAAAATAGTAAAAAAGCAGTTGGCGGAAAGCACACGACAGTTATTGATTCTATTTTTGAAGTCATTAAAAGGAGCAGAAAAGGAGCAACAATCGTAACTCTGAAGGAAAAAACCGGCTTTGATTCACGACAGCTCAGCAACGCACTTTATAAACTATCAAAGAGAGGTATGATTGTATCTAAAACACGCGGTATTTATATGAAAAAATAATATTTTTGACGGGACCTTTAACACATTAATGGATAAATCTCGATTCAAAATCGCTTGAAGCCGTTGCAAAAAGTCTTCAGAAAGCCTATAATATCAATATAGGTGCCCTGAAGACTTTTTGTTTTATTAATCTGAAGTATGAAAGGATCAAATGATGTCAACCGACATCCAAACTCTTAAATCATTAGATCTTTTTGCTGATCTAAATTTTGGCGAGCTGGAACAGATAGCCCCATTAATGCACCTGATGAAGGTCACTGAGGGAGAAGTCTTGACGCGAAAGGGTGAGCCTGCCCGTACTTTTTTCATTATTCTATCAGGTAATTTTATGCTTTCTTTTAACGAAGAACGCTCGTTTACCGTGCACAATAAAGGTAATATTATCGGCCTGTCAACAGTTGTTACTCCTTTCCGCTATACAGGCACGGCAGTTGCCCTTACGGATGGCCTGGTGCTGTTGATGCAGGGTCAGGAGTTTTTGCGTCTTATTCAAAGCAATTCGGCTCTTGGCGACAAAATCATGCGAAAAATCAATGAAATAGTTTCGGAAAGAATGCCTTATATGACAGGGACTTGGGGGAAAGGAGACATTAATTGTTTGGCTTTGAAGCAATAATAGCCCATGATGGACTTGGTATTTCTGTTATCGGGATCTCGATAGTCTTTGTAAGTCTTGTACTTCTATCTTTTGCAGTTTCCCAGATTCACAAGTTAATCGAACTGTGGGATAAAAAAAAGACATCTTATCAACGTGTAAAAAAATCACAACAAAAAGATCAAAAGACACCGTCAGTCTCAGATCTGACCGTACCGCAAGACGTTCAAAGGGCTTCACGTCAGTTCAAGCTTTTAATTGAATGGATCGGCGAACCATTTCCGCTTCCAAAACTTCTTGATCTTTCGGAAAAATGCGGGCTTTCCCATCCACATTCAACTATTAATGAATTTATTAAGTGCGAATTAATTATACCGGATGAAAACGGTTATTATATATGGAACAAACAATTATAGACTTTCAGATAATTCATTTCACAAGGCTGGAAGGAAAAATCTGAGTAAGTCGTGCTGATGTGTACGTCGTCGAAGATTTTGACTGATAACGCAGTGAAATTATTTATCTGAAAGTCTATAGAAGAAAAAAGGAGTAATGCTTAATCAATGACTGATCTGTTAATTGAATTTTTATCTAATACCGGCTTTGCGTTAGTCGACTACCGTAATATAATAATGCTTCTGGTTGGTATAATAATTATTTATCTTGGAGTGGCAAAACAGTATGAGCCACTTTTGCTTGTGCCCATAGGCTTTGGCATATTGATCGGCAATATTCCCATAATCAAGGATTTTGGTCTTGGAATCTATGAAAGCGGAAGTTTTTTAAACTATGTATATTATGGCGTAACGCATGATATTTATCCGCCGCTGATTTTTTTAGGCATTGGTGCATTAACCGACTTTTCCACAATGCTTGCGCGACCTGTATTAATGCTCTTAGGGGCTGCTGCTCAGATAGGTATTTTCACTACTTTTCTGGGAGCGCTTGCAATCGGATTTCCTCCCAATGAAGCTGCATCCATTGGTATTATTGGAGGTGCTGACGGGCCTACTGCGATTTTTCTTACCGCCATGCTTGCTCCAAGACTGATAGGGCCGATAGCTGTAGCGGCATATTCCTATATGGCCCTGGTGCCGGTAATCCAGCCTCCTATCATGAGACTTCTTACCACTCGTAAAGAACGGCTTATCAGGATGGAAGAGCCCCGAGAAGTATCAAAGAGAGAGAAAATTATTTTCCCCATTGTCGCCTTTTTGCTTTGCTGTTTTTTGGCGCCGGCCGCATTGCCTTTGCTTGGGATGCTGTTTTTTGGAAACCTCCTAAAGGAATGTGCTGCTGTGGAACGTCTTGCAAAAACCGCCCGGACATCTTTGATCGATATTGTTACTATATTGCTTGGCGTAACTGTGGGTGCCAGCACACAGGCTGATGTATTTTTGACTCGTCAATCTATCGGCATTTTTGCGCTGGGCGCATTTTCCTTTGCTATTGCAACAGCAGCAGGAGTTATATTCGCAAAAACTATGAATCTTTTTTTACGAAAAAAAATCAATCCCCTTATAGGCGCTGCAGGAGTATCCGCTGTTCCTAATTCCGCACGGGTTGTTCAGATGGTTGGGCAAAAAGAGGACCCTACAAATTTTCTTCTTATGCATGCAATGGCGCCTAACATATCCGGTGTTATAGGCTCAGCAATTGCGGCAGCAATTTTATGGAGCTTTATGAGCCTTTAACCTAAAAAACAAAGTGCCTAAAGTGAGCTAAAGTGCCTAAAATGCCTAAAGTCGTGGTACGCCTTCGGCGTGCTGATTGATAACACAAAGCTACTTAGAGTTTGCCCTCTCGTGTATTTTTATGTCTTAAGAAATATATAAAATGGCAGAATACCTTAACTTTAGGCACTTTAATATACTTTAGCTCACTTTAGGCACTTAATTTAAAAATATTCGTTTTTTAAGAAGGATGGAGGAAATATTATGCTGGTTCAAGGATGGATAGCAAATCAGGTAATTTCAGTTGACGAGGAAACTTCTATGATGAAAGCTTATACTCTCATGAAAGAAAACAATATCCGTCGTCTTCCTGTAGTCCGAAAGGGAAAATTGGTAGGAATCGTTACTGATACTGATTTAAAAGAAGCCTGTCCATCAACAGCGACCACATTAGATATATATGAAATAAATTATCTTTTATCTGAGGTTAAAGTCAAAGAATCGATGTCAAAGGACGTAATTTTCGTCAAACCCGATGAGACCGTCGAATTTGCAGCCGTCCTGATGCTCGAAAACAAAATTTCAGGGCTTCCGGTAGTAAACGATCAGCACAATCTAATAGGAGTTATTACCCAAACAGATATATTTAAAGCGCTGATACATATTTCAGGAGTTTACAAAGGCAATGTTCAACTTGCTTTTTGTCTGGAAGATAAAGCAGGATCAGTGAAAGAGGTAGGCGATGTAATTCGAAGCTTTGGCGGTCGTATGGTCAGCATTGTAACCAGCTATGACCTTGCAGATGAAGGTTACAGAAATGTTTACATTCGCATTAAGCCTATGGAACAAGAAAAACTGGCTCAACTGGTCAAAACACTGGAAGAAAAATTCACAGTACTATATACTGTTAAAGAGTCACTTGATCAGATAAAGAGCAGAATACTTCCTAAATTATAAAGACCATAGGGTTCAGGGTTACTCGGCTTTTAACCGTGAACCTGAGTGGTTACGAAGACTTATATATTTTATAAAATATCTTTCCTATTACCACATGCCTGAAGCCGACCGCACGCAGATTTTTTCATGCGCCATCGCCCCATTTTTCATCAGGTGATTGACTTATAAACCATATCTGGCAAGATGACCGGTATTTACAGTATATTTCAGGATCACGGCATACAAAACATTCCTTGCACAAATATATACTATGCTTAGAACATATAATTTCTGTTTCGCGGTCAGGATGATTTATACATTTTCCCATATCTAACTCCGGCATCTTTCAAAATAGGTCAAAAGTAGTTGACACTTTTTTCAACCTGTACGATTACACAACATAGAAGTGCCTAAAGTGAGCTAAAGTGCCTAAAATGCCTAAAGTTGTGGTACGCCTTCGGCGTGCTAATTGATAACCGAAAGCTACTTAGAGTTTGCTTTTTCGTGTATTTATGTCTTAAGAAATATATGAAATGGTAGCATTCCTTAACTTTAGGCACTTTAATATACTTTAGCTCACTTTAGGCACTTGTAATATTCAGGCACTTTAGCTCAGTATTTTCTTATTAATCTACTATAAAAAAACATATTATGAAAGAGTTTTTCAAAGTAACCGATTTAGAGCATACACTCAAATATTCTGCCGGCTTTCCCAATGTCGGGACTGAATTTATTGAGCTGCATGAAGCGTTTGAAAGAATCCTTGCTGTTGACATTGTTTCCGACATTAACCTGCCTGCTTTTACTCGTTCTACTATGGATGGCTATGCAGTTAAAGCTTCATCTACCTTTGGCGCAACTGAAGAAAATCCCGCATATCTGACAGTCAAAGGTACAATTGATATGGGTAAACCTGCCGGCTTTTCAATAGGTTCCGGCGAGGCTGCTAAAATTTCTACAGGAGGAATGTTGCCCGATGGTTCAGACAGCGTTATAATGGTTGAATATACGGAAATTATAGATAAAACAACTATTGAAATATACAGAAGTGTTGCCCCTGGCCGGCATGTATTAGCAACAGGAGAAGATATTAAAAAAGGAGATAATATACTCTCGTGTGGCCAGAGACTGAGGCCTCAGGAAATAGGATTACTTGCCGCTTTAGGCAAGGATTCAGTAAAAGTATATAAAAAACCGGTTATTGGTATTATTTCTACTGGAGATGAAATAGTACCAATAAATAATATACCTGACAAAGGCCGGATTCGCGATATAAATACTTATACTCTATCAAGCCTGGTACGTGAAGCAGGCGGCATCCCTGTCACTTATGGAATCGTAGGAGATGATTTTGACGCTCTTTTAGAGAAGTGTTCTATTGCGATTGCTCATTCGGATATGGTTTTGATTTCAGGAGGCAGTTCTGTTGGAACACGGGATTTGACAGTAGAAGTACTTTCCTCTTTGCCGGGCTCAGATATTATGGTCCATGGAATTTCCATAAGCCCAGGCAAACCGACAATTTTGGCCAAGACCAGTGGTAAAGCCATATGGGGATTACCTGGCCATGTTGTATCAGCTATGATAGTATTTGAAATTGTCATCCGGCCATTTATTGAAAAAATAAGCGGTCTTTCTTCAAAGTATAAGAAAGGATTAAGAATACCCGCACTGCTTAGCAGAAATATATCATCCGCTCAGGGACGTATAGATTATATGCGTGTCAGGCTGATTGAAAAAAACGGTATTAAGTGGGCTGAACCGGTTCTTGGCAAGTCAGGTCTCATAAGCAATCTGACAAAGGCTGACGGCCTCATCGAAATAGGAATAAATACAGAGGGACTGGATAAAGGCTCAAAGGTCTGGGTTATTCCAGTATAAAAAATGAGTAATAACAGTTTTCCCAATGAATCATTATACTATAATTTTAATGGCTTAGGCTTAAGATTGAAAACTGACTATTGAAAATTGAAAATTGGTGGTACGCCTTCGGCGTGCTAATTTAATAGTATAGGAATTTCCATTTTTTGCCCAATGAATTCGGCAATATAGGACATATGAGTAAAAAGTGCCTAAAGTGAGCTAAAGTGCCTAAAATGCCTAAAGTTATGGTACGCCTTTGGCGTGCTATATATTTTCAGTGCTTGATTATAACTTCAGCCGGAAATAAAGTGAGCAAGATTGTATGGTAAAAAAATTAAAATTGGCAGCGCCAAAGGCGCATTCCTTAACTTTAGGCACTTTAATATACTTTAGCTCACTTTAGGCACTTTAAATGTTCGCACCGAAGGTGCGTTAATTTAAACAATTACAAGATGTTAAGTAGTTTGGGAAACTTTTATGAGTAACAGTCGCAACATATATTTAAAGATGAAAACTCTAAAACGGGCGCGTGAAATCCTTTTTGATCTTTTTCCTTCAGATAAAGTTCTTCCGGATGAATTTGTTCCGGCCCCCGATTCAGTGGGAAGGGTGCTTGCAGAGGCGGTAACGGCAAAGCTTTCATCACCTCATTTTCACGCATCCGCTATGGATGGAATTGCAGTCAAAGCTGAAAACACATTTGAAGCACACGAATCAAATCCAATAGAACTCACAGTCGGGGAAAACGCATTCTTTGTCAATACCGGGAATATGCTTCCTGAAAATACAAATGCCGTTATTATGGTTGAATATATAAATGTTATAGATGAAAACTGTCTGGAAATCGAAGCACCGGCATACCCCTGGCAGAACGTCCGCAAGATGGGAGAAGACATAGTGGCAACAGAACTGTTGTTCCCACAAAACCATGTTATTACCCCCTATTGTTTGGGGGCGCTGTTATCCGGAGGCATATTTTCAGTTTTAGTAAAGAAAAAACCAAAGGTGCTTATTATTCCGACAGGATCAGAACTTGTTGACTGGCAAAATGCTGTAATTGAAGACATTAAGCCAGGTCAGGCTCTTGAAACAAATTCGTTTGTCTTGGGCAAACTTATTGAATCCTGCGGCGGTTCTTTTATAAGGCATGAGATAATCAAAGATGACATGAAAAAAATAAAGGCGGCTGTTCATGACGCCATAAACAGCGACTTTGACATTGTTCTTATTATGGGAGGATCATCCGCCGGATCAGAAGATTATGCAAAAAACATAATCAGCGATCTGGGCGAAGTACATGTCCATGGTGTAACAATAATGCCCGGGAAACCGGTAATAATAGGCTCAGTAAATAACAAGCCTGTATTTGGCATGCCGGGATATCAGGTATCATCAATCGTGGCATTTGAACAATTTGTTAAACCTTTGATTTGCAGGATGCTCGAACAACCGGATAATGAACGAAAAAAAGTACAAGTAGAACTTACACGAAAAATTGCATCAAAGCTTGGAGTGGAAGAATTTCTGCGCGTAAAGCTTGGCGTTGTTGGTGACAGGATTGTGGCAACTCCTTTGCCAAGAGGTGCGGGCTGCATAACCACCTTAACCAGAGCAGATGGGATTATTCGGATTCCAAATCATATAGAAGGATTAAATACTTATGAAAATGTCGATGCAGAACTCCTGCGCCCCTTGTCTTTTATAAAAAATACAATTGTCGCAGTTGGAAGTCATGACAACTCACTTGACACCCTGGCCGATCAGATAAGGTCAAAACACAGCAGCATTACACTTTCTTCAAGCAACGTCGGCAGTATGGGCGGATTGATGGCGATAAAAAAGGGAGTGTGCCACCTGGCCGGCTCACATCTTTTAGACACTGAAAACGGCTCTTATAACATATCATACATAAAAAAATATCTGCCCAATATCAGCATAAAGCTTGTCAATTTTGTATTCAGGGACCAGGGGTTGATTGTACCTCCCGGCAATCCCAAAAAAATAAAAGGAATAGAAGATCTTGGCCGGGACGATATTGTGTTCATAAACAGACAGGCCGGCTCGGGAACAAGGATACTTCTTGATTACAGGTTGCAACAGTTAGGCATTGAACCCAGAGCAATAAGGGGATATGAAAATGAGGAATATACTCACATGTCTGTGGCGGTTGCAGTGCTCAGCGGAGCAGCAGATGTGGGTTTGGGAATTTATGCTGCTGCAAAAGCGCTTAATCTGAATTTTATACCTGTTGTCACAGAACAGTACGATCTTGTAATTCCAAAAGAACATTTCGAGTCAAAAAATATCCGGATTCTGCTTGAAACCATAAACACAGCAAAATTTAAAAAGCGGGTTGAAGCATTAGGTGGATATAATACTGAACGAACAGGCGAAATTATTGCGACCCTGGACTAAATGAAATACGAGACAATAGACCACACAGCCGATTTCGGCATTCACGTTTTTGGGGCTGACGCAAAAGACCTTTTTGCTAACGCCGCATTTGCATTGTTTGCAACTTTGCTTTCATCTTGATTAACGCACCTATT
>JAIVWD010000067.1:0-6209 GCA_049190315.1 Deltaproteobacteria bacterium
GTGCAAGCGCGAGCGCTATGACATCAAACGGATTGAGACAGTCGCAAACAGCGCGTTCCTCATCCTGGGCGTTATGCTTTCGAATAGATATTTTTCGCAAATAAGCGCTACTTGACACGTTCCGGGTGTCGAGTTATTATGTATATATTACTCGACTATCAAGTTTTTAAAACTTGACTCTATAAATACAATATTTTCAAAGAGTTAAAAACCTGATGCAAATATTCTGTTTTTACACCTTCAAAATGTAACTTATTGAATTTATTGATATGGGGCTAAAATCCCAGTTTAAAAATTTCCAATAAATTCAGTCAACTGAAAAAAACTTGATAGTCGAGTATTAAGCAAAAAAGTGAGACAAAGGCAAATGGGTACAAGAAGGTTCAAGGTGTATGATTATATCTTTCAAACATAATGGTCTGAAAAAATTATTTCTTAAAAACAATCCCAAACATGTCAACCCACAACATGTTTCCAAACTTCTTCGTATCCTTGATAGGATAGATGCTTCGAAAAGATCAGAAGACATGAATTTGCCAGGATACAAATTACATGAACTTTCAGGGAAAGAAAAAGGGACATGGTCGGTATGGATAAGTGGAAACTGGCGGGTGACATTTCGATTCGATGGCATTGATGCAACATCTGTAAATTACGAAGATTATCATTAACTAATCAGCATGGCTGGATAAAACAAATAAGCCTCGACGAGTAATGAAAGTTTTATCTACAGCATGGCAAATATCAGTGAAATAGCAACTTTAAAATACACTATTGGAAATTTAGCCAAATGAAAATTCAAAGAAAGCCGACACATCCAGGTGAAATATTAAGAGAGGATGTCATTAAACCATTAGGCTTAACAGTAACGGAAGCAGCCAAGAGATTAGGCGTTACTCGTAAAACTTTATCTGCATTACTCAACTGCAAAGCTTCCCTTAGTCCTGAAATGGCAATCAAAATTGCTAAAGCTACAGAAACTTCACCAGAAAGTTGGTTTAACATGCAATCCAAACTAGACTTATGGAAAGCATCACAACACAACTATAAGGTTATGGAATTTAAAGAAATTCATGCATGTGCGTAAAAAATTTGCATATCGGGATAGGGACACCCCTCACAGGGCCAATGGCATTCAGTTAAGAAACACACCCATTCAGTTAAGGATTTGTTATATTTTTATAAAAAATATAACTAGTTAGCTAATTCCGGTAGCGGCACTTTTTTCGCTTTACCTGGTCTCCATTTTTTTATCGGCTTCATTGATTTTCTCAAATAGGATCGATTTGGCCGAACTTTCTGACGGTAACGTGACATAGATCTGACTATTTGTTGAATTACGCCTTTCACACAATTTACAGGTACAAACATGATTTCTTCGAGATGTCTCGAAACTGTGGCTAAACAATTTTTGAAATTTACTTTAATTTTTGGTGTACTCTCATCTTTTTTACTCAACGGACTAAGCATTTTTGATATCTGATCTTCTGCTTTATTTGAACATAACCTGTTCATAGTTATAAGGACAAAATGAGCGAATAATTCTTGTTTGACTCCTCGTTCACTTTTTCCGTGAAAATCATCAATAACAATAAATTCTTTACTGATTTTGTATAATTCCTCAATTCCCCAGCGTGAATGATAAATATCTTTGAACATGTCGGTTTCATATTGCTTATCTATGAGAGTTGTCCCTATGCAATAGGTCGTTTCAGCAATAGTATATTTTATTAAACGAAGTTTTAATGGAATAACAGTTATGTCGGAAAATTTCTTTTTTATATCTCTGCTTGTATCTTTTGAAGGATTGAGTGTGATAATTTGGTCGACCTGATCACTTGTTCTAAACTCTTCTATTTCTTTGTAAGTATTTTTTTGTAACCTGAAAACAGGACAGACACCTGCTTTTACGTGGTAGTACAACATAGCATAGGAAAAATATCCTCTATCATATACAACAATGTCATTTTCTTTTAACGATGTCAGATGTAAAAGCGCGCATTTCCTTTCGTCACCGTGCTTCACTAAATCAAAGTCATAGGGTATTTTTGATTTTAATTGATATAAACAACTGACTAACCCCTGAGGATAATAAGCATTATCTGATGGAGTCTTATATCCGTTCTCAATCAATTCATGTGGTAAGTTTATTTTACTGCCATCAACTGCAAATATTCGCTGATTATTCAATCGATATAATTCATCGGTTTCATCTTCATAAACACTTATGATTCTTTTATTGAGTCCTTTAAATATTGTTTCATCTAATTTTGCACGGGCCTGGGTAAATGCTGATGCACTAATCGGTTTTTTCTGCGGTAAAGGAAAGTTCATTTTACGGCAATTATTCCAAAAATCGGAAATCGTTGTCCCATAACCCTGACTATTTTTGGAGAATAATAAACGAAAAATCAAGAAGATAAGTAACATAGAGTCTATAATGCGTTTGCGTTTTTGCCATGTTTTATCAAATTCATGGGCAACTTCAGCGATGATACTGATCACTTTACCCCATAGGTTAATAAAATTCTCATCAATCTTTAACTGATCAGGTTGTAAATTTTTCTTTTGATTTCTTAGGATTGCCCTGAAATTTGACTCTAATGGATAAACAAAGATGGTTTTGATCGAAGTTTTATCATCAGATTCATCTTTCCATGCCCTGCCTGTTGTTTTTCCTATGCATTTCCAATTTGCTGCACGATAACAAGATCCAGAATATTTACCCGGATCGACAAATGTTTCTATCAATACCGGATGATAAAGGTGCTCTTGCTGCCAATCATTTTGAATTTGTTTGACAACAATAGAAAGGGTTTTGCTGGCCAAATTATCAACTTTAACCCAGGGGAATATTAGAAAGCGATTGTTATTAACAATTAAGTTTAATCGCTTTTCCCGATCTTTTTTATCCCAGCCAATCCAGGTGTCTCGATCCGATAAGTGCCATACGGCAGGTGTAAACATTAAGCAGCCCAACAATCGATTATTCAGGTTTTTGGAAACTATAAAATACCGTAAAGTATCACCAATAGGGTGCTTGTAACCCAAGTAATGATAGCGATCCACATATTCATTCCATAAGGATACTTCTTTTTTATCCTTTACGATCCGTAACTCTAAAGGTCTTATTTCCTCTAATGAGCATAGTATCTGGGAACCTTCCACTGTTTGATCTGACCAGACAATTTTTTTTGTGACACGCTTTTTCTTTATTTGCTTCAGCGGTAATTGTATATAACCTCGGTTTTCAAGCTGTTCTAAACTATCTAAACAGGAATTTATTTTGTCAGAACCTTTTGGAGTTACCCAGGATAGGTGTTCGCAAATAGTAAATGCTAATTCAGTTCGACTTAAATTAGGAAACATCTTCACAGTTTCTTGAATTTGACGTAGTTCTTTTTTTGAAAAATATCTCCCTGAAAGCATCAAGGGTTTTGAAATGGCACATTCCATATAACATCGCCTCATGAATAAAAATTAAGTTGATGCTATTATTAACGAATGTGTTTGATATAGTCAAGAAAAAAAATAAGTTTTTTATTATTATCTCAAAATTTAAATAAATTTAGATAGTTATAGCTATCTGATAAATTTTGAAACTATTTATTTTTAAGTGAATGCCATTGCCCTCGGGCCGCCGTCCAATACCTGCTGATCCTTACTCCCTGCTGTCAGCACCTGACAGGTTTCTTCCTTTGTAATCTCCTGCAAGTAGCTAAAATCCCTTGCCGTTTTTCTCGCGGCCCCTCTCTTTGATACCAACAGGCCGCTGTAGCACGAATCCATGACATAGAAGATATGCTTGGCAGGTATTCGCTTGGAGATATCATCTTTGATCATGGTCATGGATATGTTCTCGTAAAGCTGTGACTCCTCGAATGTTCCATCAAATGGCACGAGATAGCCCAAGTCCCCGCGAGATGTCTTTTCCGTGTAACCATGCCCTGCCCAGAAGATGAATACTGAATCTTTTTCTGAAATCTTGCTTAAATCTCCGGAAAGGACTTTCATAATGTTGGCCTTTGTGGCCTCTCGGTTGTACAGAGTAATTATTTTATCGAATTTAAAGTTCTTTTTCAGGATCTCCGCAACCCCCTTTGCGTCTTGTACCGCATAGGACAGTTGTTTATCGAATGGCAAGTTCTTGTATTGGTCAATGCCTATTATGACTGCATAGGATTTGTTGTAGAGCCTGACCTCCTTGTTTTTTCCCGATGCCTTGTCATAGGCCACAACTGAAATCCCTCGACTTTGACCGGCAAAAACGCTTGGCAAGGAAATAACACAGGCAACTAAAAAGATCACAAATACCAAACAAAACCTACCTATGAATTTCTTTTGGGCAATACTCTTCATGACAAACCTCCTCTCTTTGAACTGTTTACGCATAAGCGTTCAGCCCGCAGGTTGGGTTGAGTGTAACGAAACCCAACAAAACCCCTGAATTGTAACGAATGTATTCTACATGTTGAATTAAATCCTGATCATTTCTGATAAGATGTTCCCAAAAACGACGTTGCCAGATCGTTTGTTTTTTCTTTTTTAATGTTGCTGAAATCTTATATCATCAGCATCATTATTTTTTCTCACTTCACACTTGGTTTCGTTAGCTAACCGTAGCGTCTTTTTGATCAATCGCTCACTGATATGAATGTCCGAAGTGCGCAACTTGTCGAGAAGTGGCTTGATTTTTTTAATCAAACCTGTCTGTTTGGCGAAAAGAAGTACCCCCTGACTTCCAATAATCTCGATATTGTTCAATCGTGCGACTTTTCTCGCTCTCTTGTCGTCAATAAGCAAGAAATCGGCCTGTAGTTTCTTGTATAATGCCATTGCTTCGAGTTCACCGCGACCAAGTCCACCGGCATCTATGACCAAATCCGCTAAATTAATGTTAACAATTTTCCCTTCAAGATAATCGCGAAGTATTTCTGCTTCGGGTTTGCCGGGTATGATTACTTCATCGAAAACCGCCTGAGGGACATTGATCTTGTCGAATACCTTGTCGAGCACATCTATACACTTGCAAATTGCCAGTGTTACCAGCGCAGAACTATCAGCGACAATAAGCATCAGCTTTCCCTTCTGCTAAGACGTTCCAATTCCATCTCAATCTCGTCTTCTTCGTAGTCAATTGCCGAAATGCTGTGCTTTTTGCATGCTGCCAAAAAGCTATAGCGATCTACCCCGGCAAGCTCGCAGGCAGCGCCGGCAGATATCTGGCCGGATTGGAACATAACAAGCGCAGTGTAAAGTTTGACTTGTTTTGCCATTTCCTCAGTATTGACATTAAGAAGATAGCGATCTGGCATATCTATGACTATCTGCATTATATATCCCTTTCACTTTTCATTGTTATGAATGAATTAGTTGATTATTATGCCCAGTGTGATTGTTTGCTCAAACTGACAATCAATTAGCCCATAGGTTGGGTGAATGTATCGGACAAAGGTTTGTTATTTTTTTAATAATGATATCATCGCCTTTCGAAACTAAGAGCAATAATTCAGGCAACTGTTTTTGCATCTCATGTGATGCTACGACTCTTGTAGCCATATAATAGCCTCCTCTCAGCGTTATCGGCTTTTTTTTCCTCGTTCCAACGCTCCTGCGTGGGAATGCAGATGACCGCTCGGAACTATGGGGTTTTCGTTCAGACACTAATTGCCTTTTAACCTAAATTGAGCTATTTTTGGTCGATCTCGATCTGCACTGATCTCTTGCGCATCAAGGATTCGCGAAAATCCTCGACATATCCGTGGGCATGCCTGCGGTTTTCGCAAACCCTTATGCATCAAGACCTTAGCACATTTCTTCCCCAAAAATCGCTCAACTTAGTTAAATAAATCTGAATGTGTTCCTGTTCGAATGAGGCAAAGTTCGCTTCCTTCTATACGATAAATGAGCAACCAGTCAGACTCAATATGGCATTCTCGACAGTCCTTTAAGGTGCCTTTGAGTTGATGATCTTTGTTTCGCAGCGGCAGTTTTTCAGCATTGGCCAGGCGCTTAATAATATCTTTCAACCTGTTGACATCTTTATGGCGTTTGATTATCCGATTAACGTCTCTTTTGAACTGTGTATCGCGTCTGATTGATCTCATTATCTCAAGTTTCGCACACCTCTATGCAACAAAAGCTTTAAAGGGCAGGTATTAGATAGTTTTTTTAAAAGAGCAAAATAATATGATTGATATTCTAAACCA
>JAIVWD010000067.1:6219-12285 GCA_049190315.1 Deltaproteobacteria bacterium
GGGATAAAATGCCGTGCATGTCTCGCTCCTTACAAACTGAGTGGGTATGGTGCCGTTGCCAAAGCCAGAGTGAACATATTTTGCTTTTTAAAAAAACTATCTAATACCTGCCCTGCCAGAGAAGCTTCATAGGAATTAGTGGGTGCGAAACTTGAGTCATTATGTTTACACCTAAATTGAGCGATTTTTTACTCGATCTGCACCGATCTCTTGCGCATCAGGGATTCGCGAAAATCCTCGACATATCCACAGGTATGCCTGCGGTTTTCGCAAACCCTTATGCATCAAAATCTCGGCACATATCTTCGCAATAAATCGCTCAACTTAGGTTATATCCCGAGATCATCAAAAAGCTCTTGAGGTGTGGAAAATGCCTTCCCCTTGCCTTGTCTGGAATTCTCAATAGCCTTCATGGTTTTTTCATTGGGAACGTGGAGCTCAAAAGGCAACCCACGCTGGGCAATAACCTGCCTGTAAAACAATTCAAATGATGTTGAGATCGATAATCCCAGGCTCTTGAGTATCTTTTCAGCCTCTTTCTTGACTTCGGGCTCTATCAATGCTCTGGCGCTGGCTGTTTTCCTTGATCCCATGTTGCCCTCCTTTATTGATATCATATAGCATATTATATGCTATGATATTCGTAAGTCAAGCCCAAGCAAAAGGCATAATGTCATTTTAATACGGTCATCTTTTGCGACATTGCATAGATGACAGGACAGTAGCTTAACACAAGGGAGCGGACTATTTTGTTTTCATGGTAAATGATCCATCCCAGTCTTCTGGAGGGGGAGTAATTTTATATTCATCACACCTGAGAAGCATGGTTTTGCTTGGACCGTCGTCAGGCGTCAGCACCAACGCTGCTTTAAAAAAACTTCCGGCTTTTTCCCAATCCTGATTTCTGTATGCATAAAGGCCGTTAGTGTAACTTTCTATTGTCTTATTCATGCGTTCATCAACATCTTCCGCATAACCTAAAAGCTGATAAATTGTTACCGGCTTTTTTTTCCCCACAACATTTATCGAATCAATTTCCCTTGCCATTATTTTATTGCCGGATTCCCTGTAAGTCGTTTCGCTAATCAGCGTGTAAATTCCATAAATTTTGTTAACTCCTTCCAGCCTTGCCGCAACATTAACCGTATCTCCCATCATGGTATAGTCCATGCGATTTTTTGAGCCCATATTCCCCACAACGGCAGGACCCGTACAAAGACCGATTCGCATCTTGAGTTCGGGTTTATTTGATTCTTTCCATTTTGTGCGTAATTCAGCCAGTCTTTTCTGCATTTCGATACAGGATTTGCAGGCCACTTCGGCTTGATTGTCAAGATCATTGGGAGCTCCAAAAAAAGCAATGATAGCATCACCTTCAAACTTGTCCACAGTTCCTTTGTTGTTTAATATTATATCCGTCATTTCTGTTAAGAATTCGTTTAACAACTCGACCAGTTCATGAGGTGTAAGTGATTCCGAAATACTTGTAAATCCCTGAATATCTGAGAAAAATGCAGTAATTACACGCTGCTCCCCTCCTAAAACAAGTTTTTCAGGAGAGTCTATTATTTGCTTAACAACTGAAGGGGCAAGATAGGTTGAAAAAGCATTTTTGACAAAGCGTTTCTGTTTTGCCTCAACAAGATATTTGTACGCAGTAATACTGACATATGCCAAAACCATAACTAACAGCGGATAAACAAGATTTAGTATATAACCTTTTTCTGAAAACATATATTGGCATAATAATATATAACCTGTGAACAGTGTCATGGCAGACAAAGCCCCGGTTATTACCCCTGTTCGTGAAAGAACAATTGCTATCAGCAGGCCGGCAGCAATAATAGCTGTTATATCAAATAATGGAGCCCATGCAGGATAAAACAGAAAATCATTTGACAGAATAGAGTCAACGAAATTTGCATGGATCTCCAGACCCGGAAGGATGTTTTCAAAAGGAGTTACACGCAGATCATATATGCCTGCGGCTGTTGCTCCCACTAATACTATCTTGTCCTTAAGGGCATTTGGGGGGATATTATCTTTCAGTATGTCTGTAACAGGTATGTGAGGAAAGGTTTTCTCTGCTCCTCGATAATTGATAAGAACTCGCCCAAGTGCATCTGCAGGTATGGATAGCTCGCCTAATTGCAACTTCTCTACACCATATTCGGCTATTTTAAATGAAAGGGGTTCATTCAGATAGGCGCCGGCGGTGATTAAAGATAAAGGAGCATATAGTTTATTATTAAATTTTAACACCGCAGGCATCCACCGCACAACACCATCCGGATCCGGTATCATATTAAAATAACCGGAGTAATTAGTTGCTTTTGAGATTGCCTTAATGTTGGACTGAGGCATATTTACTTCTATTAATGGGGCATTATAAGCATCACCGGATGAATAACGGACAAATTTATACTTGGAACCACGGATATTTTTCTGATGAATAGGCATATCTTTTTCCTCAAAATGTCCGGATTCTTCCGGGTTCATATGAAAAAAATATCCAAGCACCACTCTTGCCTTAGAGCCTAAAATTGCATCAGCCAGTAATTTGTCATTGTCGGATTTTGATTTTAGATTTTCCAGATATTGTTCAAACCTCTTGTTATGAATATCAATATGTTTAGCTTCACTTTGTATGCTGTTTATTACCTGGACAATTCTTTTTGCATCAGGTTCAAAAAATCCTATATCAAATGCAATTACCCTGGCTCCTTTTTCGGAAAGTTTATTTACAAGATCAGCTATTTTTGATCTTGGCCATATCCATTTTCCCTCTTTGGCAATACTTTTTTCGTCTATTACAGCCAAAACAATATTTGAACCTGGTTCAATGCTTCCTCTGGATTTGAATCTTAAATCTATTGTCTTTAATTCCATTATATCTAAAAATGGAATCTCTTCAACATATGCAAATACGCCTGATAAAATAGCAAGAAATGCAATGAACACAGGATATAGCTTTGATATTTTTTTCATAAAAATCTTCTATTTGATATTAAGCTCTTTATGTTTTATGGAGATAATTTCTGCCAGATGTTCAATGGCTTTGAAATCACTCTCATTGGGCAATCCTTTTGAAAGGACCGGGTCAATAATCTCTACCTTGAGATTAGGAATCATTCCAGCTAATACTTCTATTGTCTTGCCACCCCAGCCGTATGAGCCGATAATCGAAAGAAACTTAGCCTTAGGCCGCAGCATGTTTGTTAGAAACGCAGCATAAATTGCCAGAGGATGAGGGCCTGCGAGAACCGTTGGGGTACCGATAATGATTGTACATGCATCAACCAGGCTTATGGCCAGCTTACCAATATCGGTTACAACCAGATTGAACTGCTCTACACTTATACCTCTCTCAACAAGGGCCTCAACAAAATGATCGACCATCAGCTTTGTACTTTTGTGCATAGACACATAAGGTAAAACCACTGTATTTTTTGGTGAATTAAAGATCCAGTCACGGTAGGCATCAATGATGAATGAAGGGCGGGGATAGATAGGCCCGTGACTGGGAGCTATCATTTCTATATCGTAAGATTCGAGCTTTTTGAGGTTCTTTGCTATTATCTTTCGAAAGGGCATCATGATCTCGGCGTAGTAACGTTTGGCCGCTTCATACACTCGACCTTCGTCAATAACGTAGAGGTTGCTGGTTGCAATGTGAGAACCAAAGAAATCACAGCTAAACAAAATCTTATCTTCCTGCAGGTATGTGACCATAGTTTCAGGCCAGTGGACCCAGGGTGTATATATAAACTTTAATGTTTTATCCCCAAGAGAGAGAAGTCCGCCATCTTCAATGGTAATAAAAGATTCCTCAGGTATACGCAAAAGTCCAATAAGCATTCCCTTTGCCTTGGTGGTCGTGACAATCTTTGCTTCAGGAAATTTAGCAAGAACGTGGGGGATAGAGCCTGAATGGTCTTGCTCGGCATGATTTGAGATTATGTAATCAATTTTATCGACGCCTTCAAGCTGGTATAGCAACTCATTGGCCATGGCTGGATCTACTGTGTCCACCAAAGCGGTTTTGTCGCTTCCTTTAATAAGATAGGCATTATAGCTTGTTCCATCAGGAAGTGGTATAAGCGAGTCAAACAAACGCCTGTCCCAATCAACAGAGCCCATCCAGTAAATTTGGTTTGTTATCTTTCTTGGCTTCATGGTTGCCTCCCATTAAAATATCTTTGATGTTTAAGCTGACTCTCATCATTGTATAAATAATTTTTTCCGGTTCGTTACTCATTGGAAATCTCTTTCAATAGCACATTTAACGCAAAGATCGGATTCGGGCAGCTATTGGTGTTCATGTCCAGCGAAAAACCGCAATTTGTGGCCTTTCGAGGTATAAAGTCTGTTTTGAATTGTTCAGGGCGGCTTCATTGATGCTCTTGCTGTTTATCGCTTAGTTTATGCCACCGGTTTCATCAATCAATTTCCAATTAATATTCCATCAACTTCTGAGCAAGACGGTGTAGTTCCGGGTTGGCCAGAGCTGAAACCTTTTTCTTTACGGTACGGGAATAATACTCCCTTTCCGTCTTATTTAACGGTTCACCATTGATTTTCTTTTTAAACAATTCTTTTTGTTTTGGCGAAAATATCTGAGATAAAGCATATTCAAGAGATAACTCCTCATATTTTTCTTTCAACTGTCTTGTTTTTTTTGCATCTTGTTTAAAATAGTTATTAAAAATATTTTTTAAACGAGAAGAATGAAAACGTCTATTTCTTAGGGAAAGAAAATCACCATGGGCCAAGAAATTCCTTAATTTTTGCAAACGAGCAACCTCTTCCCTTGAAAACAATTTTTTTATTTGGTTTGACCAAACAAATGACAAATGGTGGTGTTGATATAATGCCAATGATAATAATAACAAAGCGTGAAAATCTTCTCGAAACTCTTTTTTTGTCAAATTTTTTAGAACTTCATCATAATTAAAGCTAAATTCCTGGGCGGCATTAGCCAACAAAACAGGAAATCCCTCCCATAACCGAGTGTCTTTACTTTTAACAACTTCGGCAAGTGTTTTGTTAACATCAAAATCATCTTTTGTTTCCATAAGTGAAAAGCCAAGACGGTTTAAATTTTCAAGCAAGTCTTTTTTAACCATAAAGTTTCTCCTCTCGAAGGAGAGCTAAAAAATCATTTAGGTTTTTAGTAATACGATTTTCAGAAATATCATAACCAGCTAACTTCTTAAAATTCTCTACAAGGTATTTGATATCAATTTTCTTGCTACGCGCTTTCACCAGCATCAGACAATCCTCAAAATCAACGCTTGATCCACGGAAAAGTTTGCTGGCAATCAAATCATAGTCATTCAAAATGCCGATGTATAAATGAGAAAACTCTTTTAAAAATGTATGTTTATCTTCTTTTAATGGAGATTCCAATAATTCCGTTGTATGGATACGTTTTCCCGGAAATATGTCAAATATATATTTGTCCTCTTGTCTCAACCAACCAGAAACTGTTTTTTGTTGGTAACCTAAATCTTTTATGGTCTTTATTAAATACTTATACTCTGTCTCAATGGGGACTAAAAAATCAACATCCTTGGTAGATTGTTTAATGTCTAACAAGGTTAGTGCTGTTCCTCCACAGGCAATGAGATGGATTTTGCGTTTTAAAAAAGCGTTCCATTGCCCCAATACATCTAATAATGTCTGTTTGTTAAGTCTGTATTCCATAAATTGTATTAATATGTACAATATATTGTAGATATATGATCAATATATTGTATTAACAAGGTACATTATTTAAAACACACTGTCAAGAAATGAATAATAAAAACATGGTGGATAGAAAGGATTATAGGATGTCCCCTACGTTCCCGGTCCTTCAAAAACGCTTTTCCCAAAATAAGGGTATCGATCCTGGACTGGTCAACATTTACGCCTTCAATGCGGTTTGAACAAATAGCGCTCTCAATCTCCAGCAGATTCTGTCAAGAATGAAGTCCTTACCCTTCTGGTACTTCTAATAATTGGCGTAACATTTTAGAGCAAGGGCCGGACAAACGGGTTGGAGGAACCCCGAGCAAAGGAACA
>JAIVWD010000068.1:0-12166 GCA_049190315.1 Deltaproteobacteria bacterium
AGGTGAAATTGTGACAGTGATAACAAATTATCCTTTGAAAAAAGGGAGAAAACAATGAAAGTATATTATGATGATGAAGTAGATGCTTTGTATCTAAAACTCAGTGAAAAAATTCCAGATGGAGTTATAGAAATTTCAGAGGGTGTAAATTTAGATACAACCTCGGAAGGTAAATTAGTCGGTATAGAGATTCTTAAAGCATCCAGTAAGATAGATATTAGAACCATATTATCTTACACTCTTGAATTAGATAATAATTTGTTGGGCCGAAAGATTGCCTAATCCTACCACACCGCATCCGCACTATGGGGTTTGGGGTTCATGCTGCCAGATGTACTTCTTATTTGCTTGAGAGAAGCCTTTCATAACAAAATCACTGTCGCTCAATATCCGTTCATCGCATCTAAAACCCGCTACGTTCTTAACCCGAATATGTCACGAGCTGATATCACCGCACCTGATCCATAAGTTTTCAAGGTCTTTTGGATTATATAATTCTTGCATTTTCATTAAAAACAACGCAATATTAAGACATTACAACAATCAAGATATATGCCATTATTTGGGTTTAGTCTATAAAAAATAGAAAGCTATTCGTTTAGCGGAACTATCATGTCGCTATGCCCAATGCTTGAATCTTATATAGTGAAAATTCCTTGTGATTACGGTGCTTACTTTTCAGCATGTAAAAGGTATAGGAAAATGGTGTTAATTCAAGATTTGACACAGGTATTGCACAAATTTAATGGGTGAAATTTATTTAAAGGAGTATTGTATGGGTGTTTCTAAAAACATTATGATTGGTAATGCTGGTGAGTACTATGTTTGTGCCGAACTCTGCAAAAGAGATATTCTTGCGCTTATTACACCCAAAAACAATCCTTTATTCGATATTGTGGCTTCTGATCCAGAAGGCAAACGAAGTGTGCATATACAGGTTAAAACCATGTCAATTAACAATAAACAAGGATGGAAATTGAGCGTTAACATGACAAAGAAAAAAAATAATCCTAAATTGTTTATTGTACTCGTAAATATGCACGATAAGAAACCAAATGAGTATTATATCTATAAGTACGATGAATTCGCTGATAGAGTAAATGAAGTATATAATGAATACATTACTGCCAAAAAGAAAGATGGTACAGATAAAAAGGAGCTTGGATTCCGTTTTTTTGATTTTAGCTATTTTAAAAAGAAAGATTATAATCGACTTAACAAATGGAGTATACTTGGATTCGGTTAGCCTGCATTTAGGTAGGAATTCAGCTATGTTTAACAATATGAAAAAAATCATATTTTGTGAATGCCTGCCGAGTCGGCGCAAGATTGCAGAGAAAGTCGTGGATATCTTCGGCAATGACACTATGAAGATAGTGGAAGTGACCATAGGAGGGCGTAAATAATGGAAAGAAATGAAATAGTACGTACCCTGCGCGGCTTTATGGAGATGAACAGGGATAGATACGAAATCATACGGATCGGTGTTTTCGGTTCAGCGGCTAAAAACAGCATGAATGAGCAAAGCGATATTGACGTTGTTGTTGAGCTTGGCAAACCGGATTTGTTCTACCTTATCGGCATCAAACAGGATCTGGAGGAGAAGTTTCACAGGCCTGTGGATATTGTAAGATACAGGGACAGAATGAATGCATTTTTAAAGAAAAGAATAGACAAGGAAGCCGTATATGTATGACAGGGAGCTTGTTTTAGAAATACTGGGGCAAATTTATCAGGCAGCGCAAACAATTTTAAAACGTTTTGAGCCTGTAAAGACAGTAAGCGATTTTACAGACTCGCCGACAGGCGTGGAAAAACTTGACAGTATATGCATGCTGCTGATCGCAATCGGTGAAGCGTTAAAAAATTTGGACAAAACCACAAACAAATCCCTGTTGCCGCGGTATCCCCAGGTTGACTGGAAAAAAGCCAAAGGCATGCGGGATATCATAAGCCATCATTATTTTGAAACGGATGCGGATGTAATATACGATGTCTGCAAAAACCATATTCCCGAACTGGCGCAAACCATAAATAAAATGATTAGAGAATTATCATAATTATGAAAAGTTGCTGCTGCCGAGAGCCGGATTCGCGGCCTTTGGCACAATTTGAAACGCTTAGTTTGGGTTTTATATAATTTTTTAGGATTGATGTGTTTTATCGAGGAATAAAAACCAATATATTTATAAATATTGCGGTGCTGTTAGTGCTGGCAATGATTCTGATTAATTTTGTAATTATAATTGCGGTTCAAAACATTTTGATTCGATCTGAAATTTCAAAGGGAAATTTTCTTATTTCTTCAATAGAAAATGAACTGATAAATTTTGATAAGACAGGGAAAATTTTCTCTGATTTAGATCTTAAGGCTAAATTGAATAAGATGTTAAATGAATCAGGTTTTTCTTGTGCGGTTATTTTAGATAGAAAAGAAGATCAGATTTATTTCAATGGAAAGAGTTGTGATCTGCAAGATGAAATTAAGATGCTTGCAAAACGTGCAGTCCAATCAGGAGAAAAGATAACCGAATTTTTGGGTACATCATGGGGAGTTTTTTGGAAACAAAGTCGTTTTTTGATTATATCGGCACCATTATTCAGAGGAGAAAATATTATTGGAGGCGCCGGCGTTGTTTTAAAGCTTGAAGAGGTATATGGTCAATTAAGACACACACAGCGCTTAATATTTATATATATTTTAGTAAACGCTGTTATTTTTACTTTCTTCGGCCTTTATCGGCTTTCAAAGGTTACAGTTAAACCTTTAAACAGATTAATTAAGAGAGCCAATGAGTACAGGGAAGATGATGAGTTGTTTTTTCTGTATGAAAAAGGTGACAATGAGTTCAATAAGCTGTCAAAGTCTTTGAACAGCATGTTGAAAAGAATTTCTGAGGATAAAGACAGGCTCCAAAAGACAGTCAAATCACTTGAGAAGGCAAATTTTGACTTAAAGCGAGCGCAAGAGGATATTATAAGAGCGGAAAAACTGGCTTCTGTCGGTAGATTATCTTCAGGGATTGCCCATGAAATAGGGAATCCTATAAGTATCATTATTGGTTATCTTGAGCTGATCAAGAAAAATAATATTAATGATGAGGAAAGAAGGGGATTTATTGATCGTGCGGAAAATGAGATAGACAGAATAAACAATCTTATAAGGCAGTTGCTTGATTTTTCAAGGCCTTTAGACATTGGTTTGAAAGCAGTATCTGTTCATGAAATAATTAATGATATTACAAAAGCTTTAAAAATTCAGCCTATATTAGCGAATATTAATTTAAATCTAAATTTAGCAGCAAATATAGATACGGTTATGGCAGATCCTGATCAATTGCGTCAGGTATTTTTAAATTTGATTATTAATGCTGCTGATGCGATTAATTCCATTAACAACAAATCAGATGGCAAGATTATTATAAAAAGTGAATCTATATCCAGCAGAGATGAGAATGCAGGAGTTAATCCAGCTAAATTAAATATTGAAATTATAGATAATGGACCTGGAATTTCAGAAGAAAACCTTAATAATATTTTTGATCCTTTTTTCACTACAAAAGAACCCGGCAAGGGAACAGGTCTTGGTCTTTCAGTATGCTTTATGATTATTGACAAATTAGGCGGAAATATCAAAGCAACCAGCAAACAAGGAAAAGGGACAACTATTGCAATCACTTTGCCTCTTTAGTTTAAATGGATAATAAATCAGCACAAAAACGCTTGCTTGTAATTGATGACGAGGAGAACATGCGCCACATGTTAGCCAGCTTGCTTGGCAAAGCCGGTTATCTTGTTGATACGGCTTCTGATGGATATGAAGGCTTGCAGATGATAGATCGTAATCAATATGATTTTATACTTTGTGACATTAAAATGCCCAGGATTGATGGTATGGAATTTTTAAAGTCTGCGCGTGATAAAATAGCGGACACTACAGTAATAATGATGTCGGCATACGGTACGATAGATACGGCCGTTAAAGCCATGAAATTGGGCGCATATGATTATATATCAAAACCTTTTAAAACAGATGAGGTATATCTTGCCCTTAAAAAGGCAGAAGAGCGTGAAAGTTTGAAAAGGGAGAACCTTCAGCTCAAAGAACGTATTCAGAAAATTAAAGAAAGTTATAACTTCGGCAAAATGGTGGCAAAAAGCAGAGTTATGCAGTCAATATTCAGTCTATCCGCTAAAGTCGCAAAATATAATACCACTGTATTAATTTATGGGGCCAGTGGAACAGGAAAAGAACTAATCGCAAGGGGAATACACTTTAGCAGTGACAGGTCAAAGAATTCATTTGTTCCTGTAAATTGCGGCGGAATACCTGAAACTTTGTTAGAAAGCGAACTTTTTGGATATAAAAAAGGAGCCTTTACCGGCGCATTAAAAGACAAAATCGGGCTTTTTGAAGAAGCAAGCGGGGGCACGATTTTTCTTGATGAAATAGGTGAGATGCCCTTGTCTTTACAGGTTAAACTGTTGAGGGTATTGCAGGGAAATGAAATCAGACCGGTGGGTGATTCAAAACCAAAGAAGATTGATGTTCGCGTGCTTGCCGCAACTTCAAAAAACCTGGAACAAGAGATAAAAAATGGGACTTTCCGTGAAGATTTGTTTTACCGGCTTAATGTCTTGCCCATAAATTTACCGCCTCTAAGGGAACGAAATGAAGATATACCCCTTTTATGTGATCATTTTATAAACCAATTCAATAAAAGACTTAATAAAGATATAAGTAATATTACTCCTGCCGCCATGTCCCTTTTATTAAAGCACAATTGGCCCGGAAATGTCAGGGAATTGGAGAATGTAATTGAGAGAGCACTGGTGCTTGCAGAGGACAAATTGCTTGCACCTGAGAACTTTCCTTCTTTGATTGGGGAAAGGGAGGGGACTGATCAGATAGATAAAATTTTTGAAGGATATTCATTAAAAGATGCACAGAAAGATTTAGAAAAAATGCTGATTACAAAAGCTTTAACAAAAACAGAAGGGAATCGCACTAAAGCCGCCCAGCTCCTTGAGATAAGCCATCCTTCTTTGTTAAGTAAAATTAAGACATACAATATATTAATTTAGCCCGAACATTTCATCTGCCGCCGACACATATAATCCATTTCAATGGAGAAAGATTTTCAGGCCCATTACTTTTTGCCATGGCCAACCCTCGGAGAGGCTCCGACTATATTTCAGCTTGTTGCAAAATTGTCTTGACTATTTTTCAATAGTATGAATAATGGTCATTATGATAAAGAGAACCTCATATATTAAGATCTGGCATGATCTCGCTATTGACAAGCACATGATATTCCTTGTGGGGCCACGTCAGGCAGGAAAAACCACTCTTACCCAAATCATTTCCGCCTCCTTTACGAATCATTTCTATTTCAATTGGGATATTGCTGAACACAGAACAAATTTCCTGCAAAACCCCTCTTTCTTTGAAGCATTAGAACGCAAAGATTCATCAATTCCATTGATTGTTCTTGATGAGATCCACAAATACAAAGACTGGAAAAATTACCTTAAAGGTATATATGACCAGCTTCATGATAAATACCGGTTTCTTATCTCAGGAAGTGGGAGGCTGGATATCTATCAGCAAGGAGGGGATTCACTGGCCGGGCGTTATTTTCTATTTCACCTGTGGCCATTTACGATTTCCGAGTTAGGAGGAAAAAACAGAGAGATTGGTCATTTTCTCAATGATCCGTTACAAACAACAACGGAACACACCGAAGAACTGAAAGAAATATGGGCGGGGCTATCTGAATTAAGTGGATTCCCAGAGCCATACCTGGCAGGGCGGAAGACGACCTACCGACGATGGTCTAACATCTATTCAAAGCAGTTAATACGTGAGGATATTCGGGATCTGACAGGGGTAAAATCCGTCATGGACATGGAAACGCTTTATCTTTTGTTGCCATCTAAGGTAGGAAGTTCTGTCTCAGTCCCTTCGTTAGCTCGAGACTTGAAAGTGGCATATAATTCTGTTCGGAACTGGTTGTCGATTTTTGAAAGATTTTTTCTTGCTTTCAGCATTGCTCCATGGACCCGGAGAATTGCGCGGGCAATTCAAAAAGAGCGCAAGGTGTATCTCTGGGACATCCCCAGAATAAAGGAACCAGCGGCCAGGTTTGAAAATATGGTGGCAGTTGAACTGTATCGGGCGGTTACAGCATGGAACGATATCGGACACGGTACATTTTCCTTGCATTTTATTAAGAATAAGGAACAGCAGGAAGTGGACTTTCTCATCGCAAACGAGGGTGAACCGCTTATTTTAATTGAGGCTAAACTTTCAGACACAAAACCGTCCCCGGTACTTAAGAAATTTCAGTCTGTTTTGAAAAAACCTGCTGTTCAACTGGTCGAGAAAAGTGAAGGTTACCGTATGATTCCAAATGGAGATCAGTATATATTGGTAGCTCCTGCATACCAGTGGCTTTCTGGTTTGCCATAGTTTGAGACCTTTGCAAAACACCACCTTTTGCCCAATTTCTGCGTCAGGCAAAAATGTTAGCTAATTTATTTGCCTGGTAGCAAATATGTCTTGACCCTTTTCCCTCAAAAAGGAATCAAAGTTCTATCTAATAGACTGGTCGGAAATCAGCGATGAGGACGGAGGGTCAGTACAGTCTGGCCGCCATCAATGGTCCAGCGCATTCCGGATTTCTTCATTCGAGCACCGATCAAATTCTTGCAGGCTCCACTACGCCACTTCCTATGGGTAGTTTTTTCTGACGTAATTCAAAATAGTTCATTCTCGTTCTATTGTGCTGGAGATACTTAATTTCCATCTCTATTTCTGGATTTTCCCTTACAAGGCTTCGTCTGTGACGGGCAGCTCGAATCACTTTAGAGGCCCCTTTGGGATCTTCCTTTAACACCGATTTTCACAGATAGCTTAATCGTCATAATAACCACCAAGGCTTTCCAAGCATTCTTGTTAATATCCATTTACATGTTAATAAGTTAGCCGTATGCAAACTAACAAAACAACACTGCATTAGGGTTTTATTTTGATGATTAGCGCTCTGTAATTCAAATGTTATTATGCAAAACTCTACAGATATTAGCTCATAAATTACTATAAAATAAGGCTAAAAGAGCATTTTAGCGCATTTATTTCTAATATTGAGCATATTTATAATCGACAAATTAATTATTTATTCGTCAAAGATAGACCCTAATATTGTGGATATCAATGAAAAGAAAACAATGCACAGGCTACAATTACATCTATCCACTCTTACTTTTTTAGGGTAATATTCTGGCGGTTATAACTCCTGTGAAAATCGGTGTTAAATTTGCCATGGCATATTCGGCAGTTCCCGAAAGTTCCCTAATGATATTTATGACGAAATTTTCTTGACAAAACGTATTTTAATGGCATAAGTTTAGTCATAAACAGATAGATTGCGGCTAATTTTTAGTCTAAATATATTGAAAAGGGGATAAAAGAATGTTTGAGCAGGAAATTGAACGAAAAATCGGAGATTTCAGAGAGCTGGGCTTTCCGGAGTTTATCCCGCGAGAGAGCCGTCTCCAGATGGCAGACAATATGGTATCTACTATTATTGGCGCGCGAAGAGCCGGAAAAAGCTATCGTACGATTCAGGCAGCATCCGAGTTGATAAAGCGCAAAGCGATTAAATCTATCAACCATATATGTCTTTTAGACTTTGACAATCCTGTTCTTTCATCCATAAAGGCTGTTGATCTTAAAATCATCCAAAATACATTTTTAAAACTAAGCCCTGATGTTGAGCTCAAAACGCCTTTGCTTTTTGTTCTTGACGAAATTCACAAAATCTCCGGATGGGAGGAATATGTGATTGATCTGTCACGAAATCCCAACTGGAAGGTGATAGTCACAGGGTCATCTTCAAAACTGCTGAAGCACGACATCGCCACCGAGCTTCGCGGCAAAGCTGTTTCTTCGACCTTGTATCCATTGAGTTTCTCCGAGTTTCTTAGATTTAAGAATTTCAAGCATGATTATAAATCAACAAAAGGACAGGCTGAGGCAAGGCGGATGTTTGACGAATTTATGAAGTGGGGAGGCTATCCCGCCATTGTTAATGCCGAAGAATATACAAAGGAGGTATTGCTAAGAGAGTATTTCGACACAATGATTCTTAAAGATATCATACAGCGCTATAACGTGAGCAAACCGAAACAGTGCATTCATCTTTATAATTATTTGATGTCTAATATCAGCAAAGCACATACGCTCCAGAGCAGTTTTCGCTATTTAAAGCAAGCTGGATTTAAAAGCAGTCGGGATAGTATCAGGGAATATATAAATTGGGCAAAAGATTCCTGGCTGTTGTTTACCGTGCCGATTTTTTCAGACTCTCTTAAAGATCAGGAAAGAAACTATAAAAAAGTTTATGCAATTGACTGGGCGCTTGCAAATAAAAACAGCCTTATCTGGGATGGTTCTTATTCCAGGGCACTTGAAAATATGGTTTTTGTCCATCTGTATCAACGGTGGTCAAGGGTCCATTACTATTTAACACGCACTAAACGGCAGGAGGTGGATTTCATTGCAATAGACAGCAAAGGACATCCCGCCCTGGCGGTTCAGGTTTGCATGGATATCAGCCATGAAGAAACCATAAAAAGGGAGCTGGATGCAATTATTGTAACCGCGAAATATTTTAGAATTAAGGAAAATTTAATACTGACTTACAATCAGGAAAAAGACTTTCAGGCAGAAGGTATTACAGTCAGGGCCAAGCCGGTATGGAGATGGCTGCTGGAGCAAAGGCTCATGGAAAAGGATTGATATATTTTTTAGTTCTCGATAGAAATTTTGAGCGAACCCTAAAGTTATGGTAGTGGTTGTGGGGGCTACAGATGGTAATAGCTTTCAAAAAAGCGCTTTTCTGCGTCGGCAGTGCCGATTAAGATTATCTCGTCATTTTTACCAAGAGGAATTAAGGGATTGGGGTTAATATTTAACTTGCCCTGTGTGTTAATGGCTATCACGCTGCAACCCGTTTGTTCCCGGAGCTGATTTTCAGCAAGAGATTTACCAGCAAGAGATGCGTGCACCGGAGCGCGGAAAATATTCAGCCCCTCCTGAAACATCAATATTTTATTTGGGTTCAGAAGATTAATTATGGTGTTAGTACCCATGGAAGCATATGACATAACCAGGTCAGCTCCCGCTTTATGTAATCTGGAAATATTTCTATCCATGTTTGCCCTGCTGATAATTTGGATATCGGGTCGTAATCGCCGGCAATAAATGGTGAGATAAATATTCATAGCGTCATTATGTGTGGTAATTATGACGGACGGCGCCTCTTTTATTCCAGCCTTATGCAGGATATTGATGTCGGCAGCATCCCCATGAATATATTTTTCATTGTTTTCAATGAATTTCGGATTCTTCTCCACAAACCGATAAGCAACCTGACGCTCTTCCAGGAACTCTGCTGCAGCGCGCCCGACACGGCCTCCACCTAATATCAGGACAGGAGCATTGGTGGTGTGATAAATGCGATAAATGCAGAAGATCTCATTATATTTATTGATCTGTTCAGCAGAACCGGCCAGCAGAAGAACGGTTGTAGGCTTGATTCGAGTTTGGGGATGGGGGATTTCAAATTTACCTCTCTCCCAAAGCCCGACAACTGTTACACCGATTGTTTCCCGCAACTTGCTTTCAATAAGGGTTTTTCCTTCAAGGGGCGTCCGCATTGCAGGAGCTTCAGCGATAAGAAGCTGATCGAATTTTCCGATGATATTCGCCCCCATGCTTACCCCAAGCGTTCTTTGGGCCAAAGATTTTCCGAGCATTTTCATGAATTGAAAGACGTGAGTACTGCCGGCAAGCTGAAGAATGTCAATAGAATGATCCGCATCAGCATTTGTGACGATGGGTACTTTTTCTGAGATCTCCCTGATCGTAAAGGATATTTTTGTATTCATCATATCGTCATTGTTGGCAATCACCATGGCAGCATTTTGTACGCGAAGACGTCTATATGTCTCCGGATCACCCAGATCACCCACTACCACTTTGAGGTTCAAGTCATAAAGCTTTGACGCATGCTCCCAATCAGGTGTGATAATGGCATATTCGTAATTATATTGTTTCAATTTTTCTACAAGATTTATCGTAATAGGATCAAAGTTTGTCAGAATCACATGGCCTGTTGTGTTTTCCGGTAATTCACGCGGAGCTCTCGCTCTTGATTGGGCTTCGAGCCATGGGGCATAAAAGAACTGTATGAAGGTAAAAGGGAGCATGACGAGCAAAAAAACAATTCCTGACATAAGGACAACCAATGTAAAGATTTTGCCTAAATCGCTTGCAAAAGTGATATCACCAAAGCCAAGCGTGGACATCACAGTGAGAGTCCAATAGAAACCTGTAATCCAGGTAAATTTCCTATCTTCAAAAATCATTATGAAATGAAACAGGACACTGTAAATTAAGACAATAGCCATTAAAGTCAAAAGAAACCTGAACAGTAGTTTGAGGTTTTGCTTTGTTGTCCTGCTTCGAACAAAGTACAGTATCTGAGCGGGAATAAATTTCATCAAAAATAGCCTCTTGTGCTGCTTTTCATGGTTCCTGTTTCCGGGTCCTGAATGACTTTATTTATTTCAATCATTCGCCTTCTCCGAAAACATACGGGGTTCCAAGCCCAGCTTTAATTTGCTCTTTTGCAATGAGAATTTCTTGAATAAATGGCAATGGCAGATCTGGATTTTCTTCAATTATTTGACCGATGCTTGCCCAATATTCAATTTGACCGGCAATAGATCGTTTAAATATTTTTGATTTAATTTTGGCTTTTATTACAAGATCATCTGACATTTTAACAGCCGTCGGCATAATTATACTCCATTTTTATTGTTTTTATTCATACAAGGTAATAACAAGATGAACCATAAGACAATATCTTGCAACTATTAGTTTCAAAAGTGGGGTAATGGATGGAAAAACACCTTAACGAATATTGCCGAAAGATGCCTTTTGCCTTAACTTGCAGCCGGACGATTCTTTTTTTGCTTCTTACTTTCCTCTTCTTTCATGGAGAGATAAGGAAAAGTTTCGGAGAAGAAGGTCGTTTTTCAGATCATTTGGATGGAACAGTTACTGACAGGCTGACCGGACTTATGTGGACAAGAAATGCTGATCCAGCCGATAATACATACGACTGGTTTCGCGCCCTTGATGCTGTTTCCCGGCTCAATGCAAAAAAATACTGCGGATATCACGATTGGCGATTGCCTAATGTAAACGAACTTGCAACCCTTATTGACAGAAGCAGGTATGCTCCGGCGCTTCCTCGCAGCCATCCTTTTTCCAATGTAAAAGTCTGGTACTGGACAAGCACTACTACTGCGGATTATGACAATCACGCATGGCGTATATATCTCTTTTTTGGACATATCGACTATGGCCACAAACACCATATGCTCAACCATGTCTGGCCGGTACGCACTGCGGGCAGCGCCGTTGATCTGATTCCAAAGACCGGACAGAATGTTTCTTACTATGCCGGAGATGATGGGGCGCTTAAGAGTGGAAAAGCCTGGCCTGAAAAACGTTTTTACGATCATGGAAACAGGACTGTTACGGATCATCTTTCCGGATTAATGTGGACAAAGGATGCAAACCTTCTGCACGGCAGAGGGAAGTGGTTCGAGGCTAAAAAGTTTATTATGCGCCTCAATGCTGAAAAGCACGGCGGTTATAAGGACTGGCGACTTCCGAAAGTGAAAGATTTTAGAACACTGATCAATTGCAGCAAAGAAAATCCGGTTCTTCCTGATCGCCATCTGTTTTTGCATACAGCTTCAGGTATATATTGGTCATCCGAGCAGAATATTCAGGACCCCGATTATGCCTGGTGTGTGGACATGAAAAACAGCAGAGTTGATTACTATAACAAGATCAATCACGCAGAGTATGTCTGGGGAGTAAGGGACTCCTCTATTGTTTATTGAGATGTTACAACTGTTTTACCATTGCCCTTCAACATTTGCTCCATCAGCAAGGGGCAATTTCCCTTCATTAAAGGCATTTACAGCATCTCTGACCGTGCCGTTGACATCATTCGCCACCTTTATCCCTGCAACCTCAAGTGTTTTAAACGCATTGGGCCCGCATAAACCTGTAAGCAAAACC
>JAIVWD010000069.1:0-12131 GCA_049190315.1 Deltaproteobacteria bacterium
AAGCTGTTTAGACTGAAGGCTGAAGGGGTCAGAAAAGCAGGATTGCCGTACTTTAGCGAAAACATCTGATTTTTGCACCAAACATGGCTTCAAAATGCGTTTTTTCCTAACAGTCTTCAGTCTTCAGCCTATCCACCTAAGTAGTTACAAATACATTTATAATCTTCAAAACCGTGAACACGGGAGTTTCCCTGACGCGGTTTTTTTATTTCTTTTTTTGACGGATGCTCGTTGACATTTTTATGATGCTTATATATGAGGAGCTTGAACAGTTTCTGGATTCGCCTCGAGTTTTTCTCTATTCAATCAATGAAGATACTGCTGAATTTTATAGCACTATTTTAAACGAACTAAGAAGAATAGACAGGCCTGTTCCGACCAATGATATTTGGATAGCATCTGTGGCCTTTCAACATGGACTAAGAATATTTACCAGAGACAGCCATTTCACATATATTCCCGGGTTGGTTGTGGTTTCCTGAGGTCTGACATGAAGAATCAGAGCATTTTGAAAATTGAAAAGCTTTTAAAAAAAGGTGTTAACATACCCAATCCTGATAGTATTGAAATCGGCAGCAAAGTAGATACAGACAGAATTTCCGGTGAGGGTGTTGTTATTTATTCGGGGTGTAAAATTTTTGGTGGTTCTACCCTGATTTTAAAGAATACAAGGCTGGGATATGAAAGCCCTGTAACAATTGAAAACTGCCAGATTGGTACGAATGTTGACCTTAAAGGAGGCTTTTTAAGACAAGCTGTTTTGCTTGATAAGGTAAGCATAGGTTGTGGCTCACATATAAGAGAAGGCACAATCCTTGAAGAAGAAGCTAACATTGCTCATACAGTTGGGTTGAAACACACTATACTTTTACCTTTTGTTACCCTGGGCAGCTTAATTAACTTTTGCGACTGTTTTATGTCGGGCGGAACAAGTAAAAAAGACCATAGTGAAGTCGGAAGTTCCTATATTCATTTTAATTATACGCCGAATCAGGATAAAGCTACTGCATCTCTTATCGGTGATGTGCCCAATGGAGTTATGCTTAACCAGCGGCCGATATTCCTGGGAGGGCAGGGGGGGCTCGTAGGACCTTGTCGTCTCGCCTTTGGTACTGTAATCGCGGCCGGCTCAATTTACAGGAAAGATGAATTAAGACAGGGACGTCTAATTTTTGAAGGATTGATGAAGAGCGGAAATATTGCTTTTACGTCAGGCATGTTTCGAAGTTTAAAAAGGACAATGGCCAACAATATAATCTATATTGCAAACCTTATAGCACTTATGCAGTGGTATCTGCATGTTCGTTCAAGGTTTATTTCAGATAATTTTCCCGATGTCCTTTTTGATGGCCTTAAAGAAAAACTTAATATGGCAATTGATGAAAGGATAAGAAAGTTAAAGGATTTCTGTCAAAATCAATCTGATTTTTCTGGGCCTGATTTTCATGGAATAGAGGACTCTTTCAATAAAATGCGTTTAAATGAAGGAGACAGAAGTTTAAGAGATACTTTTCTAAAACATATTGATTCAGGTATACAAAAGTCAGGTATGAATTACATCTCAGTAATAAAGGGGCTTGAGAATAAAAGCTCTGAGCTTGGGACAAAATGGCTTCAGGGGATAGTTGATAGCGTAACCGAGACAATAGGAAGAAATTTATGAGTAGTTTATTTGGTACCGACGGAATAAGGGGCCTGGCTAATGAATATCCAATGACTTCTGAAATGGCCATGAAAGTCGGCAGGGCAGTTGCATATTTTTTTAATAGAAAAGAAAAGGGCAGGCCAAAGATAATTATAGGAAAAGATACAAGAATATCCGGTTATATGCTGGAATATGCCCTGGTATCGGGAATTTGTTCCATGGGTGCAGATGCATACCTTGCAGGTGTCCTTCCAACTCCGGGAATTGCATATATAACAGCTTCAACTGATGCTGATGCCGGCATCGTTATCTCTGCATCTCACAATCCATTTTATGATAATGGGATTAAGATATTTAAGAAAGACGGTTTCAAGCTTTCAGATGAAAAAGAGGCTGAAATTGAAAAAATATTGTTGAGTGACGAAATATCTTCAATTTGCAGAAAGGTGCGGATGACAGGTGGAGTGTCTATAATAGATGATGCAGAGCAGAACTATATAGATTTTCTTTTGAGTAAAGTGCCGGAGAAGTTCTGTCAGGGGATGAAAATCGTTATTGATTGTTCAAATGGAGCAACTTACAAGGTTGCTCCTGAATTGTTTGCCAGGCTCGGGGCAGAAGTTGAATCACTTTTTAATGATCCTGATGGAAAGAATATAAATGAAAACTGTGGTTCAGAAAACACCTCGGAATTAAGAAAAATCGTTTTGGAAAAAAACGCCGATATTGGTCTTGCCTTTGATGGAGATGGTGACAGGCTTATTGCTGTTGATGAAGAGGGCAATATTATAACCGGCGATCAGATTCTTGCCATATGTGCAAAAAGCATGAAAAAGAAAGACCAGCTTAAAAGCAATACAGTGGTCAGTACAGTAATGAGCAATATGGGGCTTGGTATTGCATTAGAAGATATGGGCATTAAACATATTAAGGCAAAAGTTGGAGATCGATATGTTTTGGAGAGCATGATTCATTCCGGGGCTGTTCTTGGAGGCGAAGATTCAGGCCATATGATTTTTTTGGATCACCAGACAACAGGTGACGGTATTCTTACTGCTTTAAAATTAATTGAGGCTTTAAAAGATGAGTCTAAGCCCCTGTCTGAACTCGTCAAAATTATGGATGTGTTCCCTCAGGTACTTATCAACGTTGAGGTTAAAAACAAGCCTGACATTTCATCTGTTCCGCAGATTACTGAGGCAATAAAGACGGCCGAGAAAAATTTAGCGGGAAAGGGAAGGGTGCTTGTCCGTTATTCCGGTACACAGCCCCTCTGCCGTGTAATGATAGAGGGGCCTACCCGAAAAATAACCGAGAAATATTGTCAGGAAATAGCTGATAAAGTAAAGGAGCAGATAGGATAGTCAGGATTTATGATTGTTGATTGTTGATTTGTGGAATCGCTTCGCTCTGTCTTTTTGTTATAAAATTAATAGAATACCTTCAATCAACAATCATCAGTCATCAATCCCCCAATAGATAGTGGCCGAAGTTAGAACCATGCCCTATTCACTGCTTCTTTACTTTTGCAAGTACAAGAGCAGGTATATCCTCAGGTGAAGCCACACTGTCAATACCACCCCGCTTAATAGCTGCTTTAGGCATTCCAAAAACTACGCAGCTATTTTCATCCTGAGCAATAGTATATGCTCCTGCCTTTTTCATAGCTGCTATCCCTTCGGCTCCATCTTTTCCCATACCGGTCAATATTATTCCCACAGCATTTGGGCCGGCGCTTTCGGCGACCGAGTGAAAAAGTATATCTGCCGATGGACATTGACGGTCTGTCTTCGATGGTCTGTTGACTCTGATAATGTAATCATCACCTTCCCGGACAACTTTTATATGTTTTCCTCCGGGTGCGATTAAAACTTTTCCTTGATCAATGCAATCCATGTCGCAGGCCTCGCTTACTTCAAAAGGGAACAGGCTGTTGAGTCTCTCGGCAAAAGCCCGTGTGTATCGCTCACTCATGTGCTGAACAATAACAATACCTCTTGTCTGAAAGAAGAAACCGGAAAGAATTTCCTGAATTACCGGAGGTCCGCCTGTGGAAGCTCCAATTGCAATAAGTTTTTGAGAAACCGTATAATGATTTTTTTCAGCCTTAAATTCCGGCTTATGTCTCAGGAAATCGACTTTAACCTGTGACTGCGCTGCAGTCCTGATTTTTGAAATAATATCATTCCTTAATTCCGTCAGTCTTCTTTCTATGTCTTGTGATGGTTTTGTTACAAAGTCAACTGCCCCTGCCTCAAGTGCCTCCATAGTCCGCAAGCTGTTTTTATGCGTGTAAGAGCTTATCATTATCACAGGAATGGGGCGATAGCTCATGAGGCGTTTTAAAAAAGTAATACCGTCCATTCGAGGCATTTCAATATCAAGGGTAATGACATCGGGTTTGTCTCTCATGAGCCATTGCTTTGCTTCAAAGGCATCAGAAGCCACTCCCGCTACAACGATATCAGGCTCTCCAGAAAGAATACGTTTGAGGACTATCTGCACAATAGGAGAGTCTTCTACAATGAGTACGCGTATTGGTTTCATATTCTAAAACAGAATCATAGAAGAATCCGGCAAGGCCTTCCTTTTGCGGAATACCAGGCTCTTATAGGACTTTTCTTCGTTAAAAGTTGTCAGATCTTTTTTCATATTAAATCTTTTCAGCAATACTTTCGACGTATCAGTAAAAAATAATACTTTCCTGCCATCGTATCCACCCAGGTCTTCTTTTTGTACTGGTATGCCTTCAAGTTCGAGGAACTTTTTTGCAAATCGGATATTCGAGCCGGTCACATCTCCGTCAGCTTTTCTGAATTCCAGAACATTTCCTCCACCAAATACCTTGGCTGCAAGATTTTTCCTTTTTGCACCACATTTGATGAGTTCATTGATAAGAAGTTCCATCGCATACATACCATATCTGCCGACTTCTGATGTGATTGTTTCATCAGGATGAATCAGACCCGGCAGGATATAGTGGTTCATTCCACCAATTTTTTTTTCCTGGTCATAAATACAGGTGGAAATGCATGGTCCAAGAATTGTATGAAGGATTTCTCCATTTTTCGAAGCATAATACTCACCGGCACGAAGCATGATTACGTTTTTTTTATATTTTTGACTGTAAAATCGTTTCATGTATTATAGCCGTTCACGGTTCACGGTTGCCTTGCTCTCTAAGCTTGAACCGTGAGCCCTGAAACTGTGAACCTGAGTAGTTACATATTTTTGCGATATATTGAACTTTCTACAAGCTTAAACCGGTCATCGATTCCAAAAAGTGACTCGGAAAGACCGAGGCTCAAATATCCTTTTGGCCCAAGAAGACGGTAGAACTGGTCGGAAAGCATCTTTCTTGTCCCGGCATCAAAATAAATCATAACATTTTGACAGAAGATCATATCAACAGGCCCCTTAATCCGGTTAATAGACATCAGCAAATTGAGCCTTCGGAAGATCAATCTTTTTTTTAGAAGTTCTTTAATCTGAAAGAACTCTTCTTGCCCAACCAATTCTTTGTGAAAGTATTTTTTCAGGTATTTGGCTGGAACATCTTTGACCTGCTTTTTGGAATACCGCCCCAAATAAGCGATCTTAAGGGAATATGTGTTAATATCTGTAGCCAGTATCTTGATATCCCAGGACATATCAATGCCGGCCATTTCATTTATAAGCATGGCTATACTGTAAGGCTCCTGTCCGGTGGAACATCCTGATGACCAAATCCTGATACGTTTTTTTTTATTTTTTTGCCGGATCAATTCAGGAAGGATGTGTTCACGCAAAAGTTTAAACTGTCGCTTTCCCCTGAAAAACTCCGTTGTATCGATAGTAACGGTGTTTGCAAGGTGTTGCAGCTCCTTTACTCCTTCGGGTTTCAGGAGGTAACGGTAATAGGCAAAATAAGATGTCAATCCCAATTGCCGCAGCCGGTGAGCCAATTTCACGCCAAGAATATTTTTTTTCCCCGGCCTGACTGAAATCCCAACCTTGCTCTTCACAAGTTTTTGGAAAAGATTAAAATCTTTTTCAGAAAATTGCTGAAGCATTCTATGTGGCATCAGCCGATTCGAGTTCTTCAGAACTTAAGAGATTGTCCATATCCAAAAGGATTATCATCTTATCGTCCTTTTTCCCGACTCCCTTTAGGTATTCACGATGAACGTTAGATGGAAGATTGCCTGTTGTTTGAAATTCTTCAGGGGAAATTTCAACTACATCTGAAACGTCATCAACAATAACACCCATTATCCTCCCTGAGATTTCTACTACAATGATCACATGAAACTGTGTGTATTCCGCTGCTGCGGGCATGTTAAATTTTTCACGTAGATCAAAAACAGGAATAACGGCTCCCCGAAGATTTATAACACCCTGGATAAACCCTCCTGCCCGGGGCAGGGGGGTTATCTTTCGGTAACTTAGAACTTCTCTTATTTTAAAGAGTTCAATCCCAAAAAACTTCCGGTTAATCGAAAAGACAACGTATTGGGTCCCAGCCATTAGAATTCTTCAAATCCTTCTTCAAATTCTTTTTCCAGCAAATCGTTATCAATATCATCAACAGGTGGTTTGCTTAACAGATCTTCTTGCAGCGGGACGGCAATAGTTTTGGATTCACGACGATCTTTCAAATGAGGAGCTTTGAAAATTTCTGTTTTCAAATCTTCTTTCTTAATTTCTTCCTTGTCTCCAAGAATAAATACCCCTGCTATATTATGAAGCTGTTCCGCCTTTTCGGAGAGCTTCTGAGTTTCCTGAGCAATCTCATCCACAAAATAGGCGTTCTTTTCATTCACATCACTCAGATCCTGGGTCCCCTGATTAATTTGTTCTATTCCTCCTGAACTTTCTTCTGTCCCTTGACTAACTTCTCCAAGTGCATCTGAGACCTGTTGAGAAGTATTTACAATCTTGGTGAAGCATTCTTTTAGTTCATCAACCCATTTTCCGGATGATGTTACCTTGTCCATGATTTCCCGGACCAATGCTTGAATATGCTTAGAAGCAGCGCCGCTTCTTTTTGCAAGATCTCGTATTTCATTTGCTACTACGGCAAAACCACGTCCTTGTTCTCCAGCCCTTGCCGCCTCAACAGCAGCATTAATTGATAACAAATTCGTTTGAAATGTTATTTCATTTATAAGTTCCATCATTTCAACGATTTTTTGGCTTGCGTTTGACATTTCCGCCATTGCAAGGGCTGTTTTTTCAACCTGACCTACTCCTTCCCGTGCCACGTTTACCGCTTCTTTTGACATGGAATCGGCATGTCTGGTATTCTTTAAATTTTCAGTGGTGTTAGATACAAGCTGTTCAAGGGTAGCATTTATTTCTTCCATGGCTGATGCTTGTTGCTGTGTGCGCTGGGAAAGACTCTGGTTGCCCTGGGAGATTTGCATGATTCCCCTGAAGACAGGAACGATATGATTCTTGACCTGAGTTATCAGGTTCACTATTGCATCCAGCGTTTCATTGATCCTGCGGGTAAGCACGTCCATGGCATCGTCGGTGCCTGAAACAACGCCTCGTATTGTAAAATCGCCCTGCCCGACACGTTCGAGTATTTCAGAAAGATCCTTAACCTTGTTTTCCAAAGCTTTTTTGGCTTCTCCTTCCCGGACATATGCTTCCTGAAGGCTTTTTTCAGCTTCCACTTCTGCAGTCACGTCACGAATTATTTCAAATGCTCCCAGAATGTTATCTGATGAATCTTTCAATATAGAAGAAATAGACATCGCAGGAATTTCTTTTCCTTTGCTGTCTGTCAGAGTCATTTTTATTGCTTCGGTGAGTTCACCCGTTTGCAGTGCTTTCTTGACGGGGCAGTCTTTATCGCATGCGCTGCTATGGAAAACTTCGTGGCAGGGTTTGCCTATCATATCTTTTGCGGCAAGGCCTGACATGCGGGCTGCATTTTCATTAATAAAAGTTATTTTCATGTCAGTATCAACCATAAAAAAGGGATCTACTATTCCACGCTTGAGGCTGGTAGCGTATTCTATACGGTCCTGTATGCTTTTGACCATCTGGTTGAAATTGTGGGCTAATTTCCCGATAGAATCTTCATAATCGTCGCGGGACCTCACTGTAGTATCTCCTGCAGCAACCTGGTCGGTTTTGTCCCTTAACCGGTTAACGCGTTTCGAAACCAACCTGAAAAAAACAAAATTGAGAACCGCTACCAGTCCCACAAGAACTATCGTGAATTCAATAATTAACTGGTTTCGGTTATTGCTTATTACAGCAAGCATATTTTTGAGAGACTGCTTTACGATTATAGTGCCTAAAACTTTTCTGTTGGCGCCATGGCAATGATGACAGGATGATTCATTGAGTATCGGTTTTATGGTAACCAGAAATGGTTCATCATCTACCTTGTCTTGAAGGGATGTTTCAGGTGCTTTGCCTGTTAACAGAGTCTCTTCCAGAGCATTACGCGGCTCGTTAAGATATAAGTTGTTTTTCATATTGCTGTGAATAAATTCTTCTTCCGACGCATAGATAATCTCATCGTTGAAGTCGGTGATATAGACCTGAACGTCGCTCATGTGCTCTTTAATGCCTTTGAGCTGTTCTTTTACTGTTTTTTCGTCTCCTATTGACATCGGAAACTTCATGGCACTGTAAGTATTTTCCAGCAATCGGTCTGAAAACTCTGCAACCTGGTTCATAGTGGTCTCTGTATAAAAGGAAATACTTTGATAGAGACTGAATCCCATGAAGAGACCTGCAACCAGAAGGGTAATCACAAAAAATTTGGTTCGCAACTTTGACTTTTTTAAAAGCGAATGCATTACACTAATCATAAATATTTACCTCCACGTCAGTGGGAACCGGCATAAATTATCGGCTTGTATCGAAAAGCCTGAATCCGCTCTTCAATGTGACATTCCTGGCAAATGTCTATTGTCACGTTACGAATGATATAAGCCGAATCCTCTGTTTCGATATGGATCTTGCCGGGCCCGTGGCAGACTTCGCATCCTGCATTTTTAAGTTCAGGTGTCTTTTCAGGACTTATAAAACCGCCGGGTTTCCCGTATCCCATGGTATGACAGGCATAACATCCCTGAATTTCATCTTCAGTAAGACCTTTTTTCATCTTTTGTATACTTTTAAAGGAGCGGCTTTTTCTGGCATGACGCATGAAAGAAATATACTGAGCTTCGTGGCAGGGTTTACAAGAATCAGAGCCCATATACCTGTTTTCTTTTTTCTCCTCTGCAAATGAAGGAAATGAAAAAACAAGAAAAACCAGTAAGCATAAACATAATGCAAACCACCATGTTCGGACATAGATATTTTGTATTTTTTTGTTCATAACCTACTCCTATTAAAAAAGATTTCCTCAAGGTCAAAAAGATCAAGGACAAGCGCAACAGAGCCGTCGCCCATAATGGTTGCGCCGGATATGCCTTTTACATTCCGATAGTGTGATTCAAGACTTTTGACTACAATCTGCCGGCAGTCAAGGACTTTGTCCACTATAAGCCCAAACCCTTGCCTTCCGGTATCTAAAAATAGCACAACACTTTTTTGACTGTTTATATCCGGCATTTTATCCCCGTAAACACTGGACAAACTCATTATGGGAAGATAGTTGCCTCTAAAACGATAGAGTTTTTCATCTGCTCCAAAAGATTTCAGGTTGTTTTTTTCAAACTTTTCTGTCCCAACCAGTCCCCAGAGGGGAACCAGATAGGATCTGTCTTTTTCTCTAAAATGCAGGGCTTCAGTCAGGGCAAATGTAAGTGGAAGAGCAAGAGTAAAGGTGGTTCCTTTATCCTTTGCTGTTTCAATTTTCAGGGAGCCTCCCATCTTTTCAATTTCCGTTTTAACCACATCCATGCCAACTCCTCTGCCGGAAAGTTTTGTTACACTGGAAGAAGTAGAAAAACCAGGATTACAGACAATCTGCATAAGTGTTTCATTATCTATCTCCTCATCCGGCACTTCAATTTCCATTTCCAGAGCCCGTTGTCGTATTTTTTCAATATTAAGACCCCTGCCGTCGTCCCCAATCTGGACAAAAATTTGTCCTCCCTTCTGATACGCCCTGAATTCGATTATTCCTTCTTCAGATTTGCCTTTTGCTATTCGTTCCTCAGGAGACTCAATGCCATGACCCACACAGTTTCGCACCAGATGTTTCAAAGGATCTATGATGCACTCGATAACTTCCTTGTCCAGTTCAGTTTCAGTACCTGACACGATGGTCTTTATATGTTTATTCTGATCCAATGCAGTATCTCTGGCAATCCGCTGGAATCGCTGGAATGTCCCTTCCAGAGAAAACATGCGTACTTCTGCAACCCTCTCTTGAAATTCACGGTTTACTTTTAGTAAATTTTCCAGTTCCTGCTCTATATCAAATAATCTATTTGGTGTTTCTTCGTCCGAAAAAATGCTTTGCATTCTGGAAAGACCAACGCCTGTTTCCTCGGCAAGATTGACAAGGTAATTTATCTTTGCAACATCAACCCTTATGCTCGTTTTGCGATAGGCAGCCCGGCTCTCTTCCTGCATGGTGACAACCGTCTGCAAAGCCTCTTTATCAATTTTCTTTTCTTCTACAAGAATTTCTCCAATTTTTTTCTGTTTTTTTAGAGCTTCCTTCAAGTCGTTTTGGGTGATACCTTTCTTTTCAATGAGGGTTTCACCAATTGGCATGTCTCCGGCTTTAAGGTCTATACCATCTTTGTAACGGTCTGTTATCTCTTCTATCTCAATATTGTTGTCATCTTTGACGAACATAAATACATTTTCGATTTCCTGAAGAGGTGCGGTGCTCTTCAGGATAACACGCCATGAAATATAGAGCTTGTAAATATCTATTTCTTCATAGTGTGGAAGCTCCGAGATGTCTGAAACCACCTCAATAAATTCGCCCATTTCTTTCAGGTTCAAAAGCAGAAGGAGCGGATTTATACCTGACTCAAAAAGATTTTTTCTAAAGATAAGATTTATATTGTAATAATGCCCTTTTCCGGCTTCAACGGGAATATCGGTAATCGTTCCGGATAAATCAGCATCTTCCTGGTTAATGCTATCCATTCCGAGAAAACGGTTTACCTGGGCCTTTTGTGCTTCGAGAACTGCGGGTTCAATGCCTGCCTCACCGCCGGCACACTTATCTACCATGTTGCGGATAAAATCGATCCCTTCCAGAAGAAAGGAAATCAGGGGCCTGGTTATAGGAAGTTTTCCGTCTCTAAGTCGGTCCAAAAGGTTTTCTATAAGATGGGTGTATTCTGAGATGTGGTTGAATCCAACCATTGCCGAGCCACTCTTCAATGTATGGACAGCCCGGAAAAGTTCTTCGAGGTCTGATCCCGCCTCAGGTGCGGATTCCAGGCGCAGAAGACTTTCTTCAGAAGTTTTAATCAGATCTTCTGTTTCGGCAAAAAAGATTTCCAAGGTTTCGTCAAGTTCGTTCATTAAGCCCACACTAATTTCTTTATTGCCCACAAGAGTTGTTCGGGCTGAAATGGCTTAACTAACCACCCCGAGGCCCCAGCGGCTCTTCCCTTTTCGATCATGGATTTTTCTGATTCAGTGGTAAAAACTAGAATGGGGAGGAATCGAAAGGCGCTTTTTTTGACATTTTCTATGAAGGTAATACCGTCCATTTGAGGCATGTTTATGTCTGTGAGAATCAGGGCAAGGCTTTGCCGGCTTTCTTTCATGCTCTCCAGCTTTTTCAGAGCATCCTTTCCGTCTTTAGCCTCGGTTACCTCGTAACCGGCATTTCGGAGGCAGAAGGTAACTGCCGACCTAATGGTAGGCGAATCATCTACCACCAAGATATGCTTTTCCATGTTCCTCCTGTTTAAAGTGATCGGTTCCAGGTTCAGGGTTCAAGGTTCAAAGGTTATAGTCTACTGATATTCTTAACTTTAACATTCGTCCCAATTGATGCGTCATCCTTTTGTTAACAGCCAGTTAGAACTCTTCAACCGGGAACCGTGAACGTTGAACCGCTCAACCCATGTCCTATTTATTATATCAGCTCTTTTTTAAGATCGCTTAGTTCCAGAATTTTTTCAAGCTCGGGAGATATGTTGGTAATTTTCCAATTGACTCCGGAACTTCGTGCTTTCCTGAAAGCTATGAGCAACTGGATTGATGCGGTATCTGCATAGACAACCTCTTCCATGCTAATGCAAATGTTTTTTAAATCGGCAAGAGAGGCGTCTAGAAACTTTTTCAGGTATTCAAGGTTATGTATGGTCACTTTCCCTTTAAACCGGAAAGTTCCTTCTGCATCTTGGCTTACGGTAAATTGCCTGGTCTCCATTTACAGTTATCTTTATTACCTTGAACGATTTGGTAGCCTTCTATTACCTAAATTGAGTGATTTTTTACTCGACCTGCACCAATCTCTTGCGCATCAAGGACTTGCGAAAAGTCTCGACATATCCATTGGTATGCCTGCGCTTTTCGCAAACCTTGCTGCATCAAGATCTTGGCACATTTCTTC
>JAIVWD010000070.1:0-12066 GCA_049190315.1 Deltaproteobacteria bacterium
TCTCTTGCGCATCAAGGACTTGCGAAAAGTCTCGACATATCCATTGGTATGCCTACGCTTTTCGCAAACCTTGCTGCATCAAGATCTCGGCACATTTCTTCGCAAAAAATCGCTCAACTTAGGTTTAAATATTATTTTGTACAGGATTTACAAGATATTCAGGATTTAAATTATTGTAGCCGTTCACAGCTTGAAACTTGAAATTGGAAAGTAGAAATTAGGAAGAACTGTACTAAAGCATGAAGGCCAAATTTCCAATTTCAATGTTCCGTGAACGGTTACAAATCCTGTTTATCCTGACAGCCTTCAGCCTTCAGCCTATCCACCTAAACAATTACTTTATTAATTAATCCGTCAATTAGATCTTCTGCCGCATGTAATTCATTTGCTGAATTAAAGTGGGACTCCAACTCTTGTAAGATGGTGTCATGCCTGGATACAGGCTTCCCGATTGTTTCATAATTTACAGCGGGCCTGGAATAAAGCCGGTCTTCAAAAAAATAATTTGTTGGTCCCGAGGATGATCGTCGCCTGAAAGGCCAATTAATCTTTAAATCTAAAAGCTTTCTAACAGCCTCAAGAGTATTTTTATTCTTTAATATGTCGTTTTTTGTTAATGGCCGGTTAAGGCAATTTTCCACTTTTTCAAAAATCGTGTTTAATAATTTTGTTTCAGTAATTACAAGTCCGTACGCATACCAGTTACTTGCCGTTTCACGGACTATTTCTTTGAAAGCTGCTGGGAGATGGTGGTATGTTGGACAGAAGTAAACCCTGCATGCCATGCCTCCGTAATAGCTTAGCCCCCTGAAATCTATACCATTGTTTTCGTCAAGCAGGGGATGTAACAGGCAACCCACGCGTGAACGCTCTTTTCCTATCAGACCGATGTAAGGGCAATGATGAAATTCGGGGAAAGGCCTTTCCTGCGGTTCTCTATCTTCGACTTCTTCTTTGAAGGCGAGTATAGCGTCCATATTTCGATTAATGCGTGAGAAAGTATCGGTGCGCCATGTAAGAATTTCCATTATAGATTCGTACGATGGATCGGCAACATTATATAAACCGCAGCATGCTCCACAGGAAATTTCTTTATTGGCCTGACAAAGGTAAATTCCGCCCGGCACCTGGTTGCTATTAGTGTTGAAAGGGGGCATTAATAGAGACCTTTTTACTTTGCCGTCATGGTTTTTTGAGAATTATTAATCGCCAGAGCCTCCTGTAATAGTGTAAACTTGACAGCAGGAGCGCTCCGCCTATGGTAGTATAGACGATTGCCAGGTAGTGTTTAGGAATAGGGGAATGCCGCAAAATGATTCCAAGTGCAATCATAAAGGCAATGATAAGATAACTTTTCCATGCCTGAAAAGCGAAAATACATCCTCTATCAGGGAGCAGACAGATACGGTCAATATTTTTTCGAGCGATTCCGGAAAATCCGAAGCGATATGCTGCCAATGACAAAATGATTCCAAATAGTCCAAATGGGAAAGCAGTTAGCCAGTCAACCCCTTTAAGCCAGTAATAAGCCATGCTGCAAAGCATTACACCCACTGTACTCCACATCAGACCGGCAAGAGCAATAAGCAAACATTTGGGAACAGTTGGTTTTATCCTTTTGAAAAACATCAAAACTCCTGATTAACAGCCCTGCTACAGGCATGGGCGAAGTCTTCGGGATAATGCCCGATAATCCAGCGATATAGCCACTGACTGTAAGTTCCTGGCGATTTAGGATGACGGGGAATAAAAGTGTACATAAGCCGCTGGTCATTGTCCGGATTATCAAACCTCTTGGATGTTTCGTAACAAATCATCATTTCCACACCCAATTTCTCCAGCATCCTTACAGTTGTCAAAATAGCCATGTCCAGAGATTTTCTCACTCTAAAATTCGCCTCAAGAATATTGCCGCACTTTGCTGTGGCCATAATCTGTACTTCTCCTTGAGAGCGTTGGGCTTTGGGCACAAAAGCTATGATGTTTTCGTCCTGATAGAAAATAAGGCTTTTTGCCTTGTCTTTTCTGCCATCCATTCGCCTGTTATTTTTTATGGCATTAATGTATGTTTCAAAGAAGTTCTTGCCGGTACTGTTTCTGAACTGGCGGCAGAAGAGAGATACTTCATCTCCTTGAGTATAGGTTGGAAAGAAAGTATAGCTCTCATCATTTTTTCCATTGATAAAACCAGGGGTATATTTTGGCATTAGGGCAAATTGCTGGTGTATTTGCTGGTGAGAGGCATTGAGGCGGTATCCTGAAGGAGATAGATCAAATCCGAAATTCCATCCCCACATTGATGCATTAAAGGGCAAATTGGTTTTATCTCCTTTATTATGCTTTGTGGTTTCGAGAAGATGTATCCGTAAAGACTCCAGCTCCTCTTCTGTGAGAGTACGTTTTTTTGCGGGAATGGGAATGCCCAGACTTTGGGCGAGCTGTGTGTAAACTCTCTGGTAGTATAAATGCCTGAGACCAGTCAAATCTTCTTTCTTAAGTGCTCCGATCTTATACCTGATGGAATCATGTGCCATGTTTGCTGCATAATGTCCCCAGGGGATATAGCTGTTTCCTCTCAGATATTCCCAGATGTGAGTGCCGGCAGACTTTTTATACTCTCCCACAATTTTATTAGGGCCCTGAATGCCGGGGATAAGTACCATTGCCTGCTTATAAGTATCAGGTAAAAAAGGATTGTTGGATACGATTTCAAACAGATGGCGGTTTTTAATTGCCTGTCGAATTTCTCCATTTTTTGTCTTTTCATATTGAATACCAGCGGGCTCTCCATTGGAATCAAACTCAAACAAGCACGATTTTCCGGCTAACTCTGTAAGCAGATCTGCGTCTGTGGACGTTCTGCCCAATGATATACAAAGCGCATCATTATCTTTGACTTCTTCTATACCGGCTTTTAATTTCGAAGATTTGTGTTTGTTAATAATTTCGAAAGGATTCGCATTTTCTATTCTTTCATCAGCGCTTGACTTCAATATAAAAGTTGCGCCCATAAAAGGAAAGGAGTTGGAGATTTCAAATACCCAGTCCGCGTTATCAATTGTTACATCATTTGCAGGAAAGTTAATTTTGTTCTCAACAGCGGTTTTGCCGTTAATATGTCCAAGAGTTGTAATGTGATCTTTTTCCCTTAGATTGACAACTGTGTAATCTGGTTTGTGAATGCCGTAAACAAATTCACCGGAAGTTGATATGCAGGTCCTTACAGACAATTTATTCATGTATTTTCCTTTATGTGTAAAAGTTCACCACGGATTTTCACGGAATTACACTGAATTATCAAAATACTCTTCTCAACATTATAACCAGAACCAAGTTCTTTATATATACCTCGAAAGGCCACAAATTGCGGTTTTTCGCTGGCCATGAACACCAATAACTGCGTTGCTCAGGCAGATGGTAGGGGCACGATGCATCGTGCCCCTACTATTCCGCACCTTCGCGCCTTGCTCTTGATGCTTCATTGCTTACCGAAAAAAACGCAATTTGCAACCTTCCGAGGTATACTTTCCGTGGTGAATTATTTTAGAAATCGGGAAGTTTTTGCCTTTATTAAATTAAAAACACATCTGAGTTTTAATTGTCAAGAATGTATATTTTTAATGATAGAAGCTTTAGAACTTTATTTAAAGCAGATTTTTCATTACCGGCTTTAATGTGGGCCACCTTTCTGCCCAGAACTCCCCAGACTTCCGGATCAGTGGTTTTATAAAAAACAATTGTCGGCACCCCAAGAATTCCTGCGAGATGACTTGCGCCGGAGTCATTTCCAATATAGAGTGATGCATCGGCAAGCAGGTTGGCCAGTCTTTCAACATTTTCCGGCCATTCTACCCATCTACCTGTAAAATCCTCATGCATGATGGTTGTTTTTTCTGCAGGTCCTGCGATAAACCCTGTCTTTTTATATCCAAATCGTTGCAATTCATCAGCAAGAGCAAGATAAAATCGGGGCGAAAAGTTTTTGGCAGGGCTTCCGCTTCCAGGATGAATCAGAGCATAGTTGCCTTTTTTTGTCCTTGGAGGAAAACAATCAGAAAGGTTTTCAGGAATATTAACAGGAAAGTGGGATTGTATGGATTGACAGTGATAAACTGCTACATGCATCCGCCTGGCTGGAAATGGGGCAATTGATACAACCGGCAGCAAAGCATATTTTTTTAGAAGATTAACAACATCCTGTCCGGATGACAGCCAGAGTACGGCGCCGTTTGGATGGCCTATTTCCTGAGGAATTGCTTTTCCATTGAACAGATCAAGCAATTTTGAAGAATCCATGTCTATGAATGAATCAAGCAGGCCGAGATTAATGGCTAAACGCATATATTCCGGGCGGCCAATACCTGTAAAAAAATAATCCGGCAAAATTTTTCGTAAGCAGTGAATAGCGGGCCATGTAAGTATAAAATCACCGAGCGCCCCGCGATGGCAAATTAAGAACGTTTTCATAGACTTCCGTCCGGTCAGAGTCAAAAATGGGATCGCAAAGAAAGGAGTGTGTATCTATAGTTGTTTTCATCTGCTCACTTTTTATGCGACCTGATATAGCTTTCCAGAGCTTCCTTTGACACCAGCCAGTTGCGTTTTAATTTAAATGCCGGGATTGACCCTCGCCTGGCCAGGATATTCAAATAATCCTTTGAATAAGGAGATATCCTTGCTGCTTCAGCTAAGGTAAGAAAGCTGGTTTTAACATCTGGAATAGCTTCTAAGTATAGATTTATTGTTCGCTCAAGGGCTCTGCCGACAAAAAAAATGAAGTCATCAGTTTTTCCGTGATGCCCTTTTTCAAGAGTATCATAATATTTTTTTCTGTCATTTTTTAAGATCACGGCGGGGAAATACCCGTGCTTCATTAAAATTAAATTCATTAAAAGTCTTGCTGTTCTCCCGTTTCCATCAACAAAAGGGTGTATGGAGACAAGTTCATAATGAGCCATGGCCGCCTGGATAACAGGATGTTTTCCTTGATTGGCAAGCCATGTTACGGCAAATCGTTCCATAAGTTCCTGAACAAGCAAAGGGTCGGGGGGGGTATGACTCGATCCGCTGATTCTTACCTGGATATCCCGGTAACGCCCGGCATAATCATTGTCGATTTCTTTCAGTATCAGGGAATGAATCTCTTTTATATTTCTCTCTGTTATTTCGTGAGACGCTGATGCCAGCTCCTCTACAAAAATGATTGCTTTTTTATGATTAATAGCTTCCAGGTGTTCTTTTAATGATTTTTTTCCAATGGTTAAACCATCTTCGAGAACCAGAAGGGTTTCTTTTAAGGTGAGCGTGTTTCCTTCAATTGCATTTGAATTGTAAGTCCATTCAATGGTAAGATTATGACGCAGCCGTGATAGAACGACATCAGGAAAAGGCCGGTGCGAATCTATAATATTTTTTCCAAAATCAATACGGTCGAGGAGTTTATTTATACGATCGGATAACATAATTATTATTCTATCAGATCATATTGTGATGTCAAGCAACAAGCACATATCCCCAGGGCCACGTCATTTAAGCTGATAACCTCCTGAATTCACAAGAATTGCTTACTTATTCAATTTTCAATAAATTCGAAGCACGAAGCTCGAAATCCGACACAAAGTGAAGCATCAGCGCTCAACAAATACGAATGACCAAAATTCAAAATTTCAAACATGGTGGAGCGCCATAGATATTGCATAAGTGCCTGACATGTTTTGGTCATTTGATATTCGAAATTAGATATTGTTTCGACCATTTTTATAAGATCAGGCGATATCCGTATTTCGGATTTTGAGGCCCCCACAAACTCTAAATATTAGCACTTTAGCACTGACTTTGACGTTTCCCTGGACACAGAGGGGACAGGATTGACATGATAGTTTTTTCATCCTGTTGATCTCTTATAATCCCTCAATTCCTAAATCCTTCAATCCCTAAATTTGTAGAGACTTACGTTGAGATTTCAGGTATCCGATATAGAATATGTCGGTTGCAATGCCTACCGCTGTCCCTACCATATTGTTTAACATATCCACGAGCGAGGAATGTCTTGTCAGTGAGAAATACTGCAATGACTCGATACCAAACGTGAAGAGTGTTCCTATTATGAAAACAAATGCCGCGGTTTTCAGCGATGATTCACAGTGACGTCGGAGTGCGGCATGCAAGAGAAACCCTATGGGAATAAAAATGATAATATTCAGAATGACATCCCCAAACAAAATTGAATTTTTGGAAAACAATCTATACGAAAAACCCAGATATTTTTTTTGGGTTTGGATTGCAGTGGGAATATACAAATCCAATGGGGCTTTGGTTTCACCGCTGTCACCAATCCTGTCTCCGTGTCGTTCCTCAAACAAATAACGGGCGACCAAGCCTTCAGAGGCACGACAAATTTGCTCTCCGGATCTTGATTTTGATAACCATCCAGCAAGATAATTCTGATGAATTTCCTTTTCAGCTAAGGGGCGGCTATAAATTGCCAGAAAAAAGATTTTTCCAAGCCACGGTCGATCACCTGTAGCCTCGTTCCCAAGCACCAGATAATACGATGGATCCCAGTTGGTAAATCTCCCTCCGGGAATCTTTTCCCGCGCCTGCATCGCGCCATTGATATAAACACGCTGCTCCAAGAAATCGTACGTTACGACGATATGTTGCAGACCTGGAGAACCAAATACATTAGCAACTTTCAGGTGCGGTTTTACGCCATTAAGGTCTGTCTTTGTTGTGCGTAATCTCATAATCAGGTTCTCTCCCGACTGTCCAAGGGTAAAATTCCGCAGGCTGGAATTGAGAGAATAGGAAACGATCCTTGCAGGGCCTGACTGGACCTCATTTTCCGAAGCGATCCACATCTCCAGCGAAAAGCCGGTCCCTGTAAGGAGGCGACCGCAAAGATTTTCTGTGGAGGAACGTGATAAAACCTGCCCTCTTTGTCTGAACTCAATGCCATTTGACTTTGTAATCCAATGCACATTATTTTTTTCTCTTTGAAACGCAAAATCAAAAGGCCACAAGAGCGCAACAAACAACATGAGCATGTATGTAACCACGGCCCTGTTATACAAATTGGTTAAGGGATCTCTGCTGATCAAGCTATAAATGATCCCTCTTTCTTGATCAGTGAGCTTAGTGAGAATCTTATCTAAATTAATGTCCAAAATGTTTTTTATCCGGTGAACTATTCTTTCTTGTTATCGTGGGCTACCAACTTAAGGCGGGACACTTTCGAACTTTTTGTTCTTGATTATCGTAAAACATCAATTGTCCAAAATTGACATAACATATCCATGTAGGGTGCATTCTATGCACCACCATGGTGCATAGAATGCACCCTACATAATTTATTAAAATTACAGAATGTCCCGCCTTAAGTTGGTAGCCGATAAGCACAACCTTTATTAAAAGTAATAAAAGCCGCTGCTTTTTGAATCAGGTGCATTTTTTTTTGTTATGTTTTTTGGTTGTAATGCTAACATTTTATTGAAATAATTTTGCTATAATTTTCATTGGCATGAACATTCGTGTTTTACCGTTGTGGTGGCATAATGTTTCAAAACCATATTTTGAATAGAACTGTTCTGCGTTTTTGTTTAAGCAGTCAACGATAACTGCAAAGGCTCTCATCATAGAATTAATTTCCCATAAATATTCGAGAGCCTTTATTAATGTAATTTTCCCCAATCCTTGGCCATGGTACTTCAAATGAACAGCCATTTGTGCAAGTAGAAACACAGGCACAGGGTAACGAGGTAACTTTTTTGCAAGTGCTTCTGGTAGCGTGTCTCTTCTAATAGAGCTTGGTGCAATTGTATAAAATGCGCAGATGGGATATTTGCCATCATAAAGTGGAACAGAAGCTGGTAGCAGCATAGTTTTGCTTATTCCTACCTTCATATGTTTGGCTGCTTGGGTTTGAATGAATACGTTTAATTCGGCTTCACCGCAATCAAATGAAGCTCGATCATGGATAGCTTTGTCAAGCTCGACAAATTCATAAGCCCAACTCATTTAATGCCTTGTTTTTTTGTATAAACTACGGCGTCCAGCAAAGCTTTATTTGGGGTTCGCGCTTCTTCGCATGCACTCATAAAACGATCGAAAATATCATTTTCAACAGTTATGCTTTCATGCTGAGCAATCACTTGAGTAGCATTATTATCTATAAGTCTGACAACATACTCAGTGAGACTCTTCAATCCAAGCAAGGCAGACGCTTTTTCTGCTTTTGCTTTAATTTCTTCATTTAGCCTCATATCGAGGCGAGCAGTAACCATTCTCATTCTCCTCATTGATATTATACCTCGAAAGGCCACAACTTGCGATTTATGACCTTCCGAGGTATATTCGGTGAAACTCCTTACTTATAAAATAGATGTAAGGCTCATTGAGGATTTTGTCAAGACGTACGGAAAAATTCCGTACAAATATATTATCTCAGAGTTTATTCAGACTCCATCGGCTACCAACGTAAGGAGGGACAGCCTGTAAATTCAGTTAGCACTTATGGGGCGATATTCCCTAACCTGCATTGCTTTGCAGGGACTACCATTTGTTTCTAAAAGCCTTCTACCTTCAACCTTCAGCCTTCTACATCAAGCGTTCCGATAATATCCGTAACCTTTTTTATATTATTTTTGATAAGAAATTCTTCAATGCCTTCAATTATATCTATGGTGGCATTTGGGTTAATAAAATTAGCCGTACCGACCTGAACAGCCACAGCACCGGCTATCAAAAACTCAAGAGCATCCTCTGATGTCATAATTCCACCGACACCAATTACCGGAATTTTTACTTTCTGAACAACCTGCCAGACCATACGAAGAGCTACAGGCCTGATCGCAGGGCCGGAAAGGCCTCCAGTAATATTAGCAAGCTTTGGACGACGGGTTTCAATGTCTATAGCCATGCCGGTAATAGTATTTATCAATGATACGGCGTCAGCGCCCGCCTCTTCCACCCTTCTTGCTATCTCTGCAATATCGGTCACATTCGGCGATAGTTTAACCATAAGAGTTTTTGCAGTGCTTTTTCTAACAGCTTTGACAACATTAAACGCTGATTCAGGATCAACGCCAAAGGCCATGCCCCCTGCTTTTATATTAGGGCATGAAATATTGACCTCAATGCCCGATATTCCATCAATATCATCTATTCGTGATGCAAGCTCCGCATATTCGACAATATCCTTCCCATAAATATTTACAAAGGCAGGTGTTGCAAGTGTTTTTAAGAAAGGAAGCTTTTCCTGCAAAAAGACTTCAAGGCCAACGTTTTCAAGACCAATTGCATTCAGCATACCACAAGGCGTTTCAACAATCCTTGGAGGTTTGTTGCCCTTTGAAGGTTCTATTGATAAACCTTTTACAATAATTGCTCCAAGACGGTTCAAATCAACAAGTTCCTCAAATTCACTCGCATAGCCAAACGTGCCGGATGCTGTCATTACAGGGTTTTTCAGCTTTATCTTTCCAATTTTGACTTCAAGATCAGGATTTTTTTTCATAATAGCAACCTTGATTGTTAAGTATAATTTTGATTTCGCTAATTTATGATAGTAATATTTTATAAAATAGTGACTACTCACGTAGTCAGGCTGAAGCTGTTTAGACTGAAGGCTGAAGGGGTCAGAAAAGCAGGATTGCCGTACTTTAGCGAAAACATCTGTTTTTTGCACCAAACATGGCATCAAAATGCGCTTTTTCCTAACAGTCTTCAGTCTTCAGCCTATCCACCTAAGTACTTACATAAAATATATATTGATAGATATCAAGACACTGTTTTAAGATATATAGTGTCTGAACGGAAACCTCGATTTCTTGCAGGTTGGGTTGAGCCCCTCAATAAGATTAAGAAATAAAATGTTTCTGATAAGAGAATATTGAACGGCAGAGTAAAGCGTTTTTTGAACGTCGAACATCGAACATCCAACGTTGAACATCGAATGATGAAATCGCTCCTGCCCGCCATCGCGAGCCGTACTCAATGCTCTTCGTCCTTTTGTTGTCTCGCTCAGGCGAGGCGGGCGGGTCGCTCCGTCAGTTTATAAATTGGCAGAATACCTTATTCAAAATTCGACGTTGGACGTTCGATGTTCGATGTTCATAGCCTTTAGCTGACTGGCTACGTCCTTGATGCGCAAGAGATTGGTGTAAGTCGAGTAAAAAATAGCTCAATTTAGTTATAGTCGGAGGATTTTAATGGGTCATAACGTCAACTACGATAAAAAGTATCGACTTCTGCAACAAAGATTGGATCGTAATATTACTGGTGCTCCCGAGTCCCCGGTATTTATGAAGATATTGAAACTCCTGTTTTCTCCAGAACAAGCAGAACTCGCCAGAAAAATCCCGGGCCAGCCTGTTTCTCTGAATGTTCTTTCAAAAAAGCTGTCTATAGGTTGTAAAGAACTTGACGAAAAATTAACTGAAATGGCTCAAAAAGGTTTAGTGATAGATCTCGAACACAAAGGAAAACGCTATTTTGTCCTTGCACCGGTTGCAATAGGTTTTTTTGAGTTCACTTTTATGCGTACTCGCAATGACATGCCCATGGCAGAGTTAGCTCGTTTATTCGACCAATATATGGAACAGGATGATAAATTCATCCACTCGCTCTTCCAGGGACAAACACAAGTAGGTCGCTCACTTGTATATGAAGAGGCTATTCCTGAAAGCGATCATACTGAAATACTTGACTGGGAGCGCGCAAGTCATATTGTGAAGTCAGCAACTGCTGTTGGAGTATCGTTATGCGTCTGCCGTCATAAAGCAAGTCTTCTGGGAAAAAATTGCAAACGCCCTAAAAGAACCTGTCTTTCTCTCAATTACGCTGCAGAATCAATGATACGCAGCAAGCTTGCCCGACAAATTACAAACACCGAAGCAATGAAAATTCTTGAAAAAAGCAAGGAAGCCGGCTTGGCTCAAACCGGAGACAATGTTCAGCGTAAAGTAGCCTATATATGTAACTGCTGTGGCTGCTGCTGTGAAATGATGCAGGCAATAAAAATTTTTGACATTAGTAATGCTATAGTAACCTCAAACTGGATAATGGAAGTAGACCTTTCCAAATGTAATGGATGCGGAAAATGCGCAAATGCATGCCCTATAAATGCAATAGAGATAATTCAGGAAGGTGAGAAAAAAAATAAACGAAAAAAAGCGGTCTGTGATGAAAACTTGTGCCTTGGATGTGGTGTATGCTATTCTGCCTGTAAATTTGGTGGGATTACCATGAAACCTCGCATACAAAGGGTCTATACCCCTGAAACCATATTCGACCGTTTAATAGCTATGGCAATTGAGCGTGAAAAGCTGGCAGATCTTATCTTTGATGAACCGGAACGGCTCAGTCACCGTGCAATGGGACGGATCATACATGTCCTCGAAAATTCCTCTCCTTTTAAGGCTGCAATGTCGGTCAAGCCACTGCGGTCTGTTTTTCTGAACATGGTTGTTAAAGGAGTAAAGTGGAAAACCGGAGAATTTACTAAAGTCATTAGTTAATCAAAAAATAATACAAATTTCTTGACAATATAAATAATAATACTTAATTTTGAGCATATTCTCATAACGGAGTTTTTATGGTAAGACCCCAAAAAAATCGTATTGTTGCATTCAAGCCGGACGTCAGCTATTTCAAGCCAAGAGGCATACCAATGATAGACTTGTCGGAAGTCCATCTAACCGTTGACGAACGTGAATCAATAAGGCTTGCGGATCTCCTTGGGATGTCACATGAAAAAGCAGGCAAGCGTATGGGAGTATCCAGAGCAACATTTGGCAGAATTGTCCAGCGTGCACGAAAGGCTGTTGCGGATGCACTTATTAACAGCAAGGCTATTAAAATAGAAGGCGGAAATTACAGCTTAATCAACGACAAAAGAATATTTATTTGCAGTAATTGTGATAACAGGTGGGAAGAACTACTTGGTACAGGAAGGCCCAAAAACTGTCCTGCCTGCAATGATAAAAATTTTTACAGAATTAGAGATAAAGAATCATAACTTGTTCATAACAAACCTTTCGATAGTTTTTAGAGGTGTAATTTAATTTA
>JAIVWD010000071.1:0-11961 GCA_049190315.1 Deltaproteobacteria bacterium
TTGTTATTTATTTGTTTTTTGGGATTTGTTATTTGGAATTTCAATAAGTCAATGAACTTTCAATAAAGCAAATCCCCTCTGGGGATAACCAAAGCCTGGTCCTTTGGGCCAGGATTCTTTATTGGTTTCTTCCAAACAGCCTGTCCAGAATAATGGCAGCGGCAGACCGGACGGAAAGGTGGTTGTAATCTGTATTGCCAATAACCGGATTCAGTGTGTAATCTGCCCCTGCGATAAAATTTTCCGGCAATCCCCAGGCGGTGCCAAATATCAACAGGTAAAGGTTACCATCTTGCAGCATTTCCCGAAACTTCCTGAAGCTTAAGTTGCCCGGACTGTGACGGGCGCTGGTAACCACCGTTTTCGGAGAATCTCCATGGTTTTCACGGATATGGTATTTTACATCATCTATCGAGTTTTTTATTATAATCAGCTCCAGGGCTTCTCGACGCTTTGGATTATATTTTGATCCTGTTCCTTCTACCCAGTGCGAAACAATTTTTTTAACCAGTGCTTTCTGATCCTCAAGGGGCGTCGCCACATAAAAGGATCGTACCCCGTATGTTTTTGCAGCCCTTGATATATCGTGCAGGTCGAGATTGGTTACGGCGGATGTTATAATATCACCGTTCTTATTGATCACCGGATAATGCGTCAGGGCCACGTATAGATTGGTCATGTATGATTTTTTCAATATCGCGGCACCATTTTTTCAGAATTTTTATCTCCTCTGCGCTCAAGGATCTGTTTTCAAGCAAATCTTGCTTTTTCAAAAAGGTTCGTATGAGCGATGATTCAAGCCTTGCTTCTTCAATTTTTTTATGATTGCCCGACAACAGAACTTCCGGAACATCGACACCTTCAAATGTCCTGGGCCTCGTATATTGAGCATATTTTAAAACACTTCCTGAAAAAGAATCTTTTTCCGCAGAGTCCTTGCCGCCGAGCACGCCGGGGATCAGTCTGGTTACTGCATCGATGATAACCATGGCTGCCAGTTCACCCCCGGTCAGGACATAATCACCGATGGAAATCTCATCATCGATCAAATTGTGGCAAATACGTTCATCCACACCCTCGTAACGGCCGCAAACAAAAATAATTCCATCCAATGATGCGAATTCCCGGGCCACGCCCTGATCAAAACGCCGCCCTTGAGGTGTCAGCAGAATCCTTTTGGCCAAAGGGGCTTTCTTTGTGGCAGTCCGGATAGCACCGGCCAGCGGTTCTGGCTTCATAATCATTCCACAGCCCCCTCCGTACGGCCTGTCATCGGTCGTACGGTGTCTCCCTTGTGCAAAATCTCTGATATTGACGGCCGATGCCAAAATCTTGTTTCGATCTATGGCCCGTTTAATAATCCCATGTTCCCAAAAAGGATTAAACATTTCCGGGAAAATAGTCAGGACTATGAAATTCATACGGTTACCCTTCATAATCCTTCCGGTAAATTCACCCGCATTGTTTTAAGCTTAAGATCGATTTCTAAAATCACCGACCCAAGCGCAGGGATCAGTGTTTCATTATCATGAACTGTATTCGGGTTTCTTACAACAAAGACGTCGTTGCTTCCCGTGGGAATTATCGATTCAACGAGACCTATATACTCATCATCGGTTGTGAAAACTGAAAGTCCGATAATATCAAGCCAGTAGTATGATCCGTCTTTGAGTTCAGGAAGAGTTGCCCTTTCAATAAAAAACACTGAACCGATAAGGGTTTCAACCAAATTTTTGTTTTCTATACCTTTCAGCGATAAAAGAACGATCCGGCCGTGAGGTTTAACCCATTTTATTTTATAGTTTTTTTCAAATCCTTTGGGATTGATTAAAAGGATCAAACTGCCAGGCTTGAAAACAGACAAGGATTCAGCGTAGGAATAGACCTTAATGTTTCCTTTTACACCATGGGCGCCAATGATCTTTCCAATAGGAACAAACCCATTTTTCTCCACGATACTATTCTAAAATCTCAAGGACCGACCGCTTTTTTAATTTAGCAGAAGCAGCACTCAATATGGTACGCATGGCCCGCGCGGTTCGACCCTGCTTTCCGATAACCTTTCCCAGATCCTCTTTTGCCACTTTAAGCTCTAATACCGAAGTTCGGTTACCCTCTACCTCAGAGACCTCAACCTGTTCCGGATTATCAACCAGCGCCTTGGCAATGTAGTCGATCAGCTCTTTCATAGCTCAATCTCCTTTGTTGGCTGTTGAGAATTGGGGGGTAAATATACTATGTGAGATTAGTAAAAAAGCCTTCTTTTTTCAAAAGACTTTTAACAGTGTCTGTAGGGATTGCCCCCTGATCGATCCAGTACTTAACCCGCTCTTGCTTCAGAGACACCTTTGCAGGATCTACCAATGGATTGTATGTGCCTACATTTTCAAGGAATCTACCGTCCCGAGGCGATTCATTATCAGCAATAACAATTCGATAAAAGGGTTTCTTCTTTGCTCCATGTCTGGCCAATCTGATTTTAACTGACATATTAGATCTCCTTCAAAAGGGCAGCATGCCCCGGCCGAATCCTCGCATTCCGCCCTTGTTTATTTTTTTCATCATTTTTACAACCTGAGTATAATTTTTAAGCAAATTGTTTATATCCTGTACACTGGTTCCGCTTCCTTTGGCAATCCTTTTGCGACGACCCCCTTTTATTAAGGTGTGCAGATGTCGTTCCTGGGGAGTCATGGAATTTATTATCGCTTCTATTTTAATAAATTCATTTTCGTTAACCTCGAGATTTTTCAGCTGTTTAATTTTACCCATACCGGGAATCATATTGATCAGTTCAGATATAGAGCCCATTTTCCTTATCTGAACCATTTGATCACGAAAGTCTTCTAAAGTAAATTCATTTTTTCTTAGCCTTTTTTCAAGCGTGGCAGCTTCCTTTTCGTCAACTACTGCCTGTACCTTTTCGATCATGGTAAGGACATCACCCATTCCGAGTATCCTTGAGGACATCCTTTCAGGGTGAAAAGGCTCCAGGTCGCTCAGTTTTTCACCCACACCAATAAATTTTATGGGTTTACTCGTTATCGATTTTATCGATAAGGCTGCTCCGCCGCGAGCATCACCATCCATTTTTGTGAGAATAACGCCGCCAATATCAAGGGTATTATTGAATGATTCGGCGATATTGACAGCGTCCTGTCCTGTCATGGCATCCGCCACGAGAAGAATATCAGACGGCTTTACCGCATCCTTGATACGGCGAAGCTCGGTCATTAACTCTTCGTCTATATGTAAACGCCCTGCGGTGTCTATAAGCAGCGTATCACACAGTTCCCTATGTGCTGTTGTTCTTGCTTCCCGGCAGATCTTAACCGGATTAATTTCCGGGGTGGACGGAAATACCGGAACGCCTAACTGGTCACCCAGCTTAGTTAGCTGGTTAATAGCAGCAGGACGATAAATATCCGCCGGAACAAGGTAAGGTTTTCTGCCCTGTTTTCTCAAATAAACGGCAAGTTTGCCGGCGGTTGTGGTTTTGCCGGACCCTTGCAGACCCACCAGCATTATGGATACCGGATGAGAGCCCGAAAGGTTCAAATCCTCGAGACGGCCACCCATCAGTTTCGTGAGTTCTTGGTCGACTATTTTTATAACCTGCTGGCCGGGCGTCAGGCTTTCCATAACTTCCTGACCTAGGGCCCGTTCCTTGATATCAGCAATAAATTTTTTTACGACTTTATAATGGACATCGGCCTCAAGGAGAGCCATCCTGACTTCTTTCAATCCCTCCTCGATATTTTTTTCCGTTAATTTGCCGTGTCCCTTGAGCTTTTTAAATACGGCATTGAGCCGGTCGCTGAGATTGTCAAACATAAAAACACCCATGAAGTTTTTATTGAAATCTTCAGAAATAATAGTAAAATAACATTATGTCAAGATCAAAAAAAACTGACATTAAAGAACTCACCAATGACCAGCTTGTTTTATGGCTCCAAAGCAAGGGGCTTGAGCCTTATCGTGCCGTTCAGATCCTGAAGTGGATCTATCTTCGCCAGGCAGATACTTTTGATATAATGACCGACGTGGGCAAACAAATCAGAAAGCTCCTTTCACGCCATTTTTCTATTGCCCGACTTGAAAAGACCCGAATCGAAACATCACAAGATGGTTCCAAAAAATATCTTTTTAAACTCAACGACGGAAAATATGTTGAAAGTGTGCTGATTCCTGAAAAAGATCATTATACGCTTTGCATATCAAGTCAGGTGGGCTGCGCACAGGGGTGCAGATTTTGCCTCACCGCCCTTGGCGGGTTGGTACGAAATCTCACAAGAGGTGAAATTATTGCCCAGGTGCGCGATGTTTCAAAATGTCTTGGCGGCTCAAAGCGTCTTACCAATATTGTGCTCATGGGAATGGGTGAACCGCTGGCAAATTACAGCAACGTGGTTAGCGCCATTAATACCCTTACCGACAGCAATTACGGGCTTGGATTTTCTAGCCGCAGGCTGACCGTATCTACAGCGGGACTGGTCCCGAAGCTTTCTGACCTGGGCCGTGATACCACGGTTAATCTGGCAATATCCTTAAACGCTACGGATAACAAGACCCGTAGTATGCTGATGCCGATAAACCGAAAATATCCTCTGGAAAAACTGCTGGATGCCTGTGCCGGATATCCTTTACTGTCCCGCCGTAGAATTACTTTCGAATATATTCTCATAAAAGGGGTAAACGATTCTATAAAAGATGCAAAACGTCTGGTTAAGTTGTTGAGACCGATACGTGCAAAAATAAATCTTATCCCCTTTAATGAATATGAAGGCAGCGATTTCAGACGACCGGAAGAATCAGTTATAAACAACTTCAGGGAAATCCTGAATAGAAAGGGCTGCACTACTATGGTCCGCCGCAGCAAGGGCGAGGATATATCGGCAGCATGCGGCCAGCTCAGCGCAAAAGTGAGAACATAAGTGCCTAAAGTGAGCTAAAGTATATTAAAGTGCCTAAAGTTATGGTACGCCTTTGGCGTGCTAATTGATAACTCATTACCACAGAAGTTTGCTCCAATTGTGTATTAATGATTTAAGAAACATATATGACTCTGTTGATTTACTCCGATTTTGAAAATCAGAACACAATATGATGTTGCCTGCTTAACTATTACACACAATATGTTGTGCCAATTTTTCTGAGAAGATAGTAAATCAACAGGGTCAGTTATTGGGTTCATTTAAATTGAAAGAGCGAAGCGATACCATAAATTTTCACTTTTCACTTTTCACTTTTCAATTGCTCTATACTGGTGTGATGTAGGTGTATATGATATGAAAATTCTTGATGTTTTGCCTAAAGAGGCAATTCTTGCTGACTTGAAATCACTTGACAAAAAAGGAGTTATTGAAGAGCTGGTAATTCCTGTTGCCGGTATTGCCGGTGTTAATAAGGAGGAAATTGTTCGGGTTCTTATGGAGAGGGAAAGACTCGGCAGCACCGGCATAGGTGAAGGTATTGGAATCCCTCATGGTAAAATGAGAGAGCTTAAATCACTGGTTGTTAGTTTTGGCTTAAGCCGCCAAGGAGTTGATTTCGAGTCTATAGATGGACGACCTGCTCACATCTTTTTTCTTCTTGTAACGCCGGAGAATTCTACTGGTCTTCATTTGAAGCTGCTTGCCCGAATTTCCAGAATTTTAAAAAATGATCCATTTAAGGAGAGGCTGTTAAGTGCTGTTGACAGCGATGAAATTTTTTCCATCATCAAAGATGAGGACGATGAATTTTAACAAAATTGAAAAACTTAAAGATAATTATTATTACAGGGCTTTCGGGTTCCGGTAAGAGCACTGCAATTGCAGCATTTGAGGATGCGGATTTTTATTGTGTAGATAACATGCCGGTTGATCTTCTCCCCAAGTTTCTGGAACTGCCGATAGAAGATGCCTCTGAAATTGCAGGGCTTGCCTTTGTAATGGATCTGCGCGAGAAAGGATTTCTTTCCAAATATTCATCTGTTTTCGAATCCATCAGGCAAAAAGGATACAATTTTACAATACTCTTTCTTGAGGCAGATGAAAAAATATTATTACAGCGTTACAGTCAAACAAGGAGACAGCATCCTCTATCGCAGAGCAAAAGCCTTCTTGATGGGATAAAAGCTGAGAAGAAGCAATTGAAAGACCTTAGAAAAAAAGCTGACAGAATTATCGATACTTCCCACTGTAATGTTCACGAGCTGAAGTCTATTGTCTTCAATATTGCGCAGAAAAGCAGGAAACTGGTACCAATGAGGATAAATATCCAGTCCTTTGGTTTTAAATATGGCACTCCTCATGGCGCTGACCTTATTATAGATGTTCGTTTTCTTGCAAATCCATATTTTGTGCCTGAACTGAAAGATTTGGATGGTGAAGCTGAAGAGGTCAAAAATTTTGTTTTGAATAATGAAAAAACTCCTATATTTCTTGAGAAGTATCTGGATTTACTTGATTATTTAATGCCTTTATATGAAAAAGAAGGAAAGGCCTATTTAAAGATCGCAGTTGGTTGCACAGGTGGTCGGCATCGTTCCGTCATTATTGCACAGACCATATATGAACATATTGATAAACAAGGTAAACAGGTTGGGATTACACATAGAGATATAAGATTGTAAAACCTAAGTTTAGCCGCTTTTCTCACTCGACCAAAACCTGAGAAGGAGTTTTATGATAGGTATAGTTATAACTACACACTGTAATCTTGGAGATGCATTCATAGATGCAGCAGAATTCATTCTTGGAAAAAGGCCTGAGGCCATGGTATCGGTTTCAATAGATCTGAACGAAAACGCTGAAATTCTCCGTAAAAAAATTGCCGAAGGAATAAAAAAAGTCGATCAGAAAAAAGGCGTATTAATTCTTACAGATATGTTTGGAGGAACCCCTTCTAATTTAAGCTATTCATTTCTTGAAGAAGGACATGTGGAAGTATTATCCGGGGTAAACCTTCCGATTTTGATAAGAGCAGCCAATATCCGAGATGATGAAGACCTGGGCAGTCTTGTGGTAAACCTGGAGGCTTTTGGTAAAAAGAGTATATCTCTGGCAAGTGGAATTTTAAAAGGAAACAAGCGAAGATAAATTTTAAACAAGAATAAGGGATATTATATATGAGCATTAAATTAGGAATAAACGGTTTTGGAAGGATTGGGAGACTGATATTCAGGGCTGGAATGAATCATCCTGACGTTGAAGTTGTGGCTATTAATGACCTCACCGATTCAGCCACAATGGCTCATCTTCTATGTTATGACTCAGTTCATGGAAATCTTGGTAAAGAAGTTAAAGCAAAAGAAGATTCAATTGAGGTTGACGGCAGGTCAGTTGCTTTTACGTCAATCAGGGATCCTGAGCAACTGAGATGGAAAGAGCTTGATGTTGATATTGTTGCGGAATGTACCGGCCTGTTCAGAGATCACGAAAATGCTTCAAAGCATCTTGCTGCAGGGGCACGAAAGGTTATAATATCCGCACCTGCCAAAAATCCTGATATTACAATGGTAATGGGCGTAAACTCAAACCAGTATGACCCCAGGCAGCATCATATAATATCAAATGCATCGTGTACCACAAATTGTCTTGCGCCGGTTGCCAAGGTGCTTCTTGAGAATTTTGGCATAAAATGCGGGCTAATGACCACCATACATGCTTATACAGGTGATCAGCGCCTTATCGATTTTCCGCACAAGGACCTTCGAAGGGCAAGGTCCGCAGCTCTAAACATGATTCCAACGACAACCGGTGCTGCAAAAGCAGTATCTCTTGTACTGCCGGAACTGGAAGGCAGGCTGAACGGGCTCGCTATTCGAGTTCCTACACCGAATGTTTCTATTGTTGATTTTGTGGCGACCATTGAAAAATCAGGAGTTACAGTTCCCGATGTAAACCATGCCCTCAAAAGCGCTTCGGAAGGAGCTCTTTCAGGCATACTTGGATATTGCGATATTCCGCTTGTATCTTCTGATTTCAACGGGTCGACGTTGTCTTCCATTGTTGATTCTGAAACAACTCAGGTAGTAGATGACATGGTTAAAGTGCTCTCATGGTATGACAATGAAACGGGATACTCAAACAGGATGGTGGATCTGGCAGCCATGATTGGATCTCAACTTTAAGGAGTCAAATAAATGGAAAATCGCACACCTCTTATTGCCGGAAACTGGAAGATGTTTAAAACAATTTCCGAAGCTGTTGAGACATCAGAACAGCTTGTAAAACTTTTAGCTGGAACTATCGGGAAAGATGTTATGATTGCACCTCCATTTACAGCGCTTTCCTCTGTATCAGATATTATCAGGGAGAGCTGTGTTTCGCTTGGGGCACAGAATCTTTTCTGGGAAAAAGACGGTGCCTATACAGGAGAAATATCACCTGCTATGCTTGTATCAGCAGGATGTAAATATGTAATCATAGGTCATTCAGAACGGCGGCAGTATTTTGGCGAGACCGACGATACTGTCAACAAGAAAATCAGGGCTGCATTAGGACTTGGATTAATACCAATTCTATGTGTTGGAGAATCTGAAAAAGAACGGGAATCAGATTATACATTTTCTGTACTTGACAAACAGTTAAAAAAGGGGTTAGAAAGTTTCTTTCTGGATGATCTAAGGACAATAGTCATAGCATATGAACCAGTATGGGCAATAGGAACAGGCAAAACAGCAACAAAGGAACAGGCTCAGGAGGTTCATTTATTTTTGCGCTCTTTAATTGAAAAAGAATTTGGAGACAGGCTTTCCAGTTCCATAAGAATACTGTATGGAGGAAGTGTAAACCCAGGCAATATTTCAGAACTTATGGCCATGCCTGATATTGATGGAGCACTTGTAGGAGGGGCAAGCCTGAATCCTGATACTTTCAGTAAGCTTGTCAATTACAATATATAAACATTGAAGTAACTTCTCAATAAGTTCTGGCACCAAACGTCATTCCCGTGAAAACGGGAATCCAGAAAATCCGAAAAAGCACTGGATTCCCGCCTTCGCGAGAATGACGATAAAAATTTTTAAAAAGTTGCCCGAACTTATTGAGAAGTTACACATTGAAACGGTAATATGTCACTATTATTAATAATAATACATGTCATAGTCTGTATTGCTTTAATTATGATCGTTTTGCTGCAGACAGGAAAAGGAGCTGATATGGGGGCTGCTTTTGGAGGCGGTTCCAGTCAGACTCTTTTCGGAAGCACAGGTGCGTCAACTTTTTTAACCAAAGCGACAACAGCGGCAGCTATAATATTTATGCTAACATCTTTGGGGCTTGCATACATGTCCGGTGATAAAACCGGAGATTCCATTATGCTTGACACAAAAACCCCAATAGAGCAGCATGCCGAGCCTGAAAAAAGCTTGCCGGTGCAGGAACCAGTGCAGAAAGAAGAAGCAACAAAAACAGCACCAGCCTCAGAGCCAGAGGCTTCCCAGCCTGACGTACCAGTTCAGGCAGAGTAGCCAAAGTTTTCAAAGCTGACAATATGCCGAAGTGGTGGAACTTGGTAGACACGCTATCTTGAGGGGGTAGTGGGGAGACTCGTGCCGGTTCAAGTCCGGCCTTCGGCACCAGCTATAGACTTTCAGATAAATAATTTTAGTAAATAGCCTTTCGGCCTCGCAAATGGCCATGCAAGGCTATTTTTTTTGCGTGTCCAATCCCTTCCGTTTCAATAAGTAAACCAACTCTCAAAAACCTCTACTTTACGATCCATACAGTATCCATTGGGAAAATTTGTGATTTGACCCTTCATGGCGTGCATGATATTGAAATCGTATAATTAAAATCGTCCAAGGGTGAATTGCATTCCGGATTGACACTACTTAATACAAAAAGTACAGACAACCCTGTTCTTTCAATTAAAAATACATCAATATTGATGTTGACTAATTATGGAATTTTCTATAGAGTTTTATGAAACAGGTTCAGGATTCGAAGCAAAGCAATGAAGATTCCCTCAAAAGATCGTAAGGTTGCTTTGGATAGAAAACGTAATTGGCTGGAGAGAAATCCGGTATGAAACGAAAAACCAATTTTGACAGATACCTTGAAAAGCAGTTGAAAGATCCTGATTTTGCAAGCCGCTACCAGAAGGCTGGCGAGGCCTGGAATGTGGCTTTGCAATTAGCTGCTTTGCGTAAAAAGGCTGGTTTGTCTCAGAAGGAATTAGCTCAAAGGGTGGGAACGTCTCAACAGCAAATTAGCCGTCTTGAATCAACATCGTACGAGGGCCACTCCTTAAGCATGTTGCGCAGGGTCGCTGAGGTTCTGGGGGCAAGGGTTCATATAGATATTCAACTACTTAAGCGTCCAAAACAGGCAGCAGTTGCTGAAGACAAGGCAACTTACGGAAACAACCATTAAACACGTAAGAAAATCGGTTTTGTCATCAAAGAAAGTCGTTTTACTTTAGAACACCACTAAAGGAATCAAACAGAAGATCGAAAAAGAAAATCAACATTTACTTCTTGACGATATAAACTTATAAACTGAGGAGCGTCCCATAAACCCTTCTTAAACGAACGAAATTTTCAAACAATACGCCAGACGCTTGTCGCAAAAAAAGGGGGAAGTATAAAAGAGTTTATAGAAAAAATGATAAGGGGAATATAGAAGTTTTTCATATTTGTGAATTTATGAAAAATGGAAAAAATATTCAGAAAGAGACGATACCGACACATTTGGTCATTTTATAGGAATACCTGTTTCCGAAATTGATAATTTGATAGAAAGATTAAAAATAATGAAAAAAACTAAATCACCTTAAAAGAGAATTAAAAATTGAAAGAAGAACCCGGCTTAAAATTCCTAACATTATATTTTAAAATATTTATATTTATAATAGGGTTAGGAATATTTTTTAGAGTATTGTGGATAGTACTAATAATATTATCAAATTATTTTTCTAAATAAGAAATATTAGATTCATTTAAAATAATATTACCAAGCAAAAAACAGAGAGGATTGAAAATGGCTTCAGACGAGTCAAATACACCCCCCAACGATAAACAGAAAAACCAATGGAAGTTGTATGAATTATTATGCGGCACTCTCCCGTACTACCATAATAGGTGGGTTGACAACTATCGTATATTTCTTTCCTTTAACGCCTTCCTTATGCCTGCCGTGATAGCCCTACTTATGTTTTCTTTTAAAGAGAACTCTGAGATTCTCCTGCCTTTTGTTTCATTGTTATGCGGAATTAGTTCCTGGATTACATACCAGGAGATTGGTCTCTTAAAAAGAATTAGTATAGACGCTGATTTAAGACTTAACCAATTAACTCGTCTTGAAGACGAAATGGTCGATATGTCAGTGAAGTCTTTTCAAGAAGGAAGAGATCTCTTTATCCACAATCAAGATGTGGAAGGATTTCCGCAATATCAACATCGTGATAAAGATCGCAATGATAAAGGTCGCAAAGCAATAGATGTTTATATAAGTAATATCCGGGCAATCATAGTGTTTTATTTAATTGTAGGAGTAATTGCACCTTTGTTTTGGTTCTTTTAAATGTGCGCTAAGTGAATTAAATTATAAAAACCTTTTTGGATTTTTTATCTCATCAGGAGGGGATAAGCCAAGAGCTTTATGAATTTCTTTATCAAGTTCTAGTCCGTCTTCAATAAACTTGTCAACATCCGAGCCTTTTTTTTCTCTGGCTTTGCAACCCTTTTCTATATTGTTAAGCCACTTGCCAATTAAATTACTTAGAATATCAAATATTTCCTTTTCCATTCACAAAAAATATTATAAATTAAAATTATAATCAAACAAAAAAAGCCCCTAAATTAAAAAATTTGAGCCGGATAGCTCAAATATCGTTTCTAGCATAAAAAGCTCAAAATGAGCCGTATGCGTCGAAATGTAGCAAACATCGAAAAACGTGTCACCACCGGACTACTTCCCAGCCATTTTTTTCGGTATAGAATCCTACCACTGCCATTTTCTTCGTTTTCTTCCA
>JAIVWD010000072.1:0-11829 GCA_049190315.1 Deltaproteobacteria bacterium
TCTAAGCACAAAGGATAAACGCGAACTGTGTGACTGCTCCCTCAAGGTTAACTCTACCAATGGCAAAGAAGTCATGGCCAAAAACCCATGCGGTACCTCGAAAAGTTGTCCCCTGTTATTTATTAGGGGCGGGCCTAACTTAGGCAGAGGAATGGATTTACCTGTGAGAAATAATTGAGTGCCCGGTGGAGCCAAAATCACAGGGGTGCCAAAAAATTCAACAACATGATCCCTTCTATCTCCGTTTAGAACAACTCTCTGTTCAGGATTGGAAACAGACCAGGGAAATGGGTAAATGGCGGTTTTGACTTCTTTCATTGATCTTGTTTTCGGGTGACTCCATACCAGGAGAATAAAATGTCATCCTTGCGCATAGCCTTGTCAAAGGCGTCATCCAGTTCTTTATCATCCAATTTTTCCATAACAGCTCGGATTGTTTCAAAACAGGATCGATTTCGTTCGATGTCTATCCCCCTCATCTTAGGTAAGATGCGTTGTTCCATTTGATCTGCAAAAGCCAAGCGGTGATTATTTTGAGCGTTTACTGCAGGATAATTAGCGACATAACTGAAGATTGCCTGGTTGATACGATATCCAAATGGCCGGCCAATATCATCAAGCCCATTATTTAATTCCTCGATCCAACCCTCTATCTCACCACGGGCACGAGGTTCAAGGAAGTCATGGTTCTTTTTCCAACTCTTCCATACCGATAATGGCAGAAATTCTTCAGATCTCTGCACAGCAACTGGCAAGTCGGAAATCATCTTTTCAGGACGGCCAAAACGCAGTACGTTTGCGCGGTCAATCACCTTGTCCGATAATGTTTGGGTTGATTCATCCTCGTTCATCGTGCCAACAAATAAGACATTTTCATGGACATAGAGCCTTGGAACATCCTGCCCCTTTATTCGAGAGCCCACATCAAGAGAAATCTCTGCTTTTCTACGATCTCCAAGATTATTCGGGTTGATTGATTTCCGTATCTCCAGTTTGGAAAGGAATTCGCTGAAATAATATTCCACGCGTGCCAGGTTCATTTCATCAAGAAGAACGAGTAGCATTCTATCCGCATACTCAGCCTTGTCTGGATGGTTCCACTTATCCATCCTAACAAGAGATTGCGCAAGTTCAGTCGCCTTATAGCGTTGTTCGATATAATTATAAAAACCAAACATATCCTGGGGACTATCCCAGCGCGGCTGAACAGCCATTAGCAGAAAATGCATTCCCAATGCTTCTGCATAACGACGGGGCAACTCACTCTTACCGGTGCCGGATATCCCTGCCATAACAGCAAGAGTACTGATGTCAGCAATTTTTAGCGATGTGTGAAATGCATTTAGAGCCCTTGTGGGGAATAGCAGCTTACATTTATCCAAATAGCTTTTCAGGCCCCTCAAAGCTTCCTCCTCTGTATATTCCTCTCCGTGCGGTGAATTTAACCCTGCCTTAGTAAAAATATCCGGCAGCTCATATAAGTGACCATAGACGTCCTCATCTTTGGTACTTGTACCTTTGTGCCGTTCTATCTCATTTTCAAGATTAGCGAGCCTCGCTTCCAACCTTGCTGCTTTTTGCTCTCTTTCAATATTCTTTTCAGTTAAGGAATAATGCTTTTGTTCTTCTTGGAGTATTCTTTTCTGAATTTTTTCATTTTCCTTTTTGAGAGATTCAGTACTTTTTTCTTCATCGTAAGCTTCTTCAAGCGCTTTCTTTTTCCGGATTTCGGCTTTATCTAAAATATGGTGAATCTCATCCAGTTTTGTTTCCTTGTCACTAATTTTTTTGATAAATGAATCCCTTTTCAAGGATAGTTCAATAATTTTATCATTAAGGCCCATCAGCTCACTGCGTTTGTCATCCAATTCTTTCTCGGCATCCTTTGCTTTTATGAGAGCCTGAACCTTAATTTCCTCCGCAGCATTGGCTTGTCCATTTGCTTCATCTCTTTTCTTCTCAAAATCAACCTTTTCAGATTCCAGACGGTCACGATCTTTTGAAAGGGACGAAACGACATTCTGGAGGTTAGAAGTTTCACTTCGGAGGTCATCAACTTTCAGTTCTTTCTGTGCCAATTCTGTTTGTAGATTGGAGAGTTCCTGTCTGTAGTTTTCCTGCTGCATTCGTTCTGCATCGCGTTTTAGAAGCTCCTCCCTATTGTTTTCGAGCCATTTGCGACATTGCGCATTCTCAGCCTCAAGTTGTTCCTTTTCAGCAGCTAAGTTAGCGACATCGGAAGCGTCTTCAACAACGGCTTTTAGCCGGTTCCGATACCATTGGTAAATACCCAATGCTAACAGCACCAACAATAAACTTGTCGCTGTCACGATTGACCATATTGAAGCTGATAAATATTGAAAACCTTCCATTTTATAAAACTCCTATATGTTCATCTTAATTAGATTTGTTTTTGGATGATGTTTCCTGAGCTTCTGCAAGGGATTTACGTTGCTTTTGCAGTAATTGGTTAAATGATTCTATTTCACCAAGTAATTTATTAAGCATTCTCTCTACATTTCGATTTAGATTGGATAAATTGTCCGATCCAGATGAAATTCTATCCACAATATTTGAAAGTTGACTCGCATGCTCCTTGATTGCATCTTCAACCTTGGAAGGATCAAAGGCGTCCATTTTCCGGCTAAAATCTGATGCGTCTCGTTCAATTGTGTCTATTTTTCCTGAAATCTTATTGACGCTGGTACCCAAACCATTAGCCGCTTTTTGGAGATCATTGCCTGCGTTTTTGATTATACTGCTATTAGCCGTCAGGGTACCAATTGCTGATTCCAATGAAGCTGCGTTATCCTTTAAGCTTTGAAATAAAGCTCCTGCTTCGCTGGAAAGCTTTTGAACTTTTTCAGTTGCAGAGCTGAGGTCAGTAGCCGTACTTCCGATTTTTTTTGTGTTGTTTGAAAACTCCTCGTTTTTAGTTTTATACTGAGCAACGGTGGTTTTAAAGCCTTCAATCTCCGTTTTCAGTTGTTTGGAACTACTTGATAATTTGGCAGTTTCTGTGTTTAACATGTTTTCAACTGCCTGAATTTTTCCTAATGTGTTTTTGATACTGGTGCTGTCTGATTTGAGGACACTGATTATCTCAGCTAATGAGCTTGTATACTCATTGAATTTATTGAACGCTTGTTCTGTATCGGCATAAAGTTCTTTAAACTTATCGGCTGTAGAATTTATATCGGATGCAATTCTGGCTACTTCCGTAGTTTCATTGGAGAACTTCTGGTTGTTATTTTTTAGATTTTCAAGGTTATTATCAATGGCGTCAATTTGGGTTGCAAACTGTTTGGAAGATTTTGATAATTTTTCTGTTTGCTGTGATAATTTTTTTTCAGCTCCCTTTATGCTGTTTACCGCATTATTAGCTGTTTCAGAAACGCTTTGAAAATCAGCCACCATTGTTCTTGAGGTACTTGAAAAACTCGTGACCTCAGATTGAAGACTCGTAGCTGCCTTATTGACCGTGTTAAGTGAAGAATTAATTTGTCTCTTTGCCTGTATGATAGCTTGGTTAAGTTGCTCTGGTGCCTTGTCTAGATTATTGATTAGAGTTTTTAAATCACCTGCGCTTTTTTGAATTAGAGAATTTGGGCCAGCTAATCGCATTATCTCGTTGGTTTTATTTTCAATTTCAGTTTTAAACTCGTTAGCAGCCTTTTCTAAATCAATTTTAATCTTTTCGGCCTCTTTACTTCTTTCTATGGTCTCTCTGGCTTGCGCTAATTGTCTCTCCAGATTAGCTACTTGCCTGGCTAAATCATGTTTTGTGCCCTCGAGTTTTGGAATATCTTTCTTTAGTTGATCTCTTTCCCCCTTAAGAACAGGCAGTTCTCTCTTTAATTTGTCAAAATCATTTATATCTTTTTCAAGAAGCGCCCCTTTTTTTTCAATGGCGGCACGCTCGCTCTCCAGGTTTATTACTTTCCATGCTGAAATTCCTTGGAGAATGATAACTAAAATCACGAGCAAAATAAGCACCGCCCCTGTTGGAAACCCTCTATCCAAGGCTGAACCTTTGGCTTTTTTAGTTTGCGATGATGCAGTATGCTTGCTCTGCATTTCGGTTGTATTATCCTGCAATTCAGTCATGATTACTCCAGACGTTTAATATTTTATCAACACATTTATCCAGATCTTCCCGAAGCTGGTAAACCCAAAAACGCATCACCCTCCATCCAGCCCCTTGAAGCTGAATATCCCGCCATACATCATCCCTTTTTCTTGATCCATCAGGATTGCGGTGATATCTGTCCCCATCCACCTCAATGTCAATTTTTAGCCCGGTTCCATCCTTTTTTACAAGAGCTAAATCGAGTCTGCGCCCCAACGCTGGATACTGAGGAGTTGACTGTGCTCCCTTTGCCATAAGCGCATCATATAAAACTTTTTCCCATGGAGATTCATGGGGATGCCAGGGAGATTTCATCACATTTTTATTCCCTCGATATTTTTCAGGAGGCAATGCCAGGCTTTCCAGGTGGGGAATGCCTGATTGGGCAGCCCATCTTTTGTTTCCCACAATATGAAGGACAGCCCTTGCCCTGCTGACACTAACATTCATCAGGTTTGCGGTTTCTCTTAAAAAAGCTCGTGAACCTCGCGGCATATCCGGCCCGGCACACAGGCTCAATATCATCACATCCCGCTCATCTCCCTGAAATCCATGGGCAGTATCTACAATTAAATCTGCGGATCGAAGAGCTTCTACCGGCATCTCTTCATAAATCCGGTCTTTGATCCGATTAGCCTGCTGGCGGAAAGGTGTAACAACTCCCAAAGTGCCCTCGAACCGATTCTTAATAAGCATTTCTTGAATAACATATAATACCGTTTCAATTTCTTGAGGGGCAAAACAGCCGGACGGGCCACCGCTTTTTATTTCAGATATCACTTCTGTCCAATGAATTCCCGGAGTTGTGTTGCGTGGAATTTTGAGACGGTCAGCCATTGTTGCAACCCGGAGACGACCACCATAGAAATTTTGATTTGAATAGTCTGCGATGCTTTCTACGCTTCGATAAGTTTCGCTAAGAAAGACAGGTCTAATATTATTTGTCTGAGCAAAAAGGTTATAAAGTGAATTATCAGGATAGGAAAATCTCTGCTCTTCTAATTTGACAATGGCATGACGTTTTCTCAGCAAAGCGTCTTTTGTTCTGCTCAGCTTGGTAGTATGTGACAACTGGTGTGGATCCCCAACTACGCCGACACGTTTAGCGCGGAAAATAATTGGAATTGCAGAAGGTATATCACATTGACTGGCCTCATCCAAAATCGCCAAATCATATAAGCCCGGTATTAAGGGAATACGCGAACCTATCGAAAGATTGGTGACCGCCCACAATGGAAAATGTTTTAATAGGAAAGGTAAGGATTTATTAAGTGCCGCTTGAGCAGTCTTCCTGTCAGCTTCATCAGAAACGGGATGGCCCAAACCCCTTAGCGCCGATTTAAGCGCAGCCAATTCCTCCCTGTCAGCATTTTGTGGCAGACCTGTCCAGCGACTAAGATTCAGGCAAATAGCCTGTGAAGACATTTCCGCCAATCTGTTGGAAATCCTACTTATCTTTGGAGAGAGTTCCTCTATTTGGGGTAAACCTTTTAATTCGGCCTCGATCGGTTTAGAATCCATCTGAAGTGAACAAAATTTACTTGCTTCCAGAAGTAAAGGCAACTGGTTAGCGACATCTTTTAACACTTGAAAACCCCTGCCTGATATATTCAGATGCCAGCTTGGAAAGTTTTGTCGTAAGGCTTGATTTATTGTTTTGATTTTTGGATTTATTACCAAACATTTCACCCACCAGATCAAATTGGATAAAAAACCGGGAGCATTCTTTGTCTTGCGAAGTGGACCAATAACACGATCCAATTTTTCTAATAACTTTCCAGGAAAAAGTTGTGGCATTTTAGCCAGTTCAAGACCAGTCCCAGAAGACCAAGGTTCAGCGAGGTCTGACATCTGTTGTTGCAGAAGCCCAAGACGGTCTCTTAAATTTTGGACTTCATTTGATTGTGCTCCTAATCGTCCTCGTTTTTTCAGCAGTCTTGAAATTTCAGATCTTACAATCTTCAAATTGTCGATAGCCGTTTCATCGTATTCCTCTACAAGAAGTTGGCTTAATACATCCCCAAAGCCTGTTTTTAGAAAAGGATCTTCTTTGGAGTTTGCTCGAACAACCAAAGGCCTGTTGTCACTTGAAACAAGACGGAAAACCACGCTATCTATGGCCTTATGATTCCGGCTGGCAAAGAGTGCCGTTTTGTCCGATAACCTGGCATTCACCATTGCCGCTGTTACAACCTGGCTTTTACCTGTACCAGGAGGACCAGTAATAACACTGATATCTTCAGTCAATAGAGACGCTACAGTCTCACGCTGCTCATTGTTGAGAAGGCAAGTATCAATAACTATTCCCTCATGAACTGTTTTTTTATGAGACGTCTGGTCTTTACCTGAATTTGCCATGCTTTGTATTTTGTCCGGGCTCTTAAAAATAAATTTCAAAGCAGTCTTATTAAGCTCCTCATCACTCATTGAGGCAATCATTTTAAGCTCTTTGAGAAGAGATTTTGTATACCTTGTTCTATTCCCAATCATCAGAACTGCACGATTGTATATGCCGCTATCCGGCCTTGTTGGCAGCTTTGAAGAAGATACACATTCAGGACGAAGCGGCTCTTTGATTCTTTCTCCAAAAAAAGTTGAGACCCCAGCGGCAAGGGTTTTTAAATCAGGTGCATATGCATATTGGCTTCCATCGCCAAAAGACTCATCAATTCGTCCACGGTCCATAAGGCCACATGTAGAAAGAAACATTTTTTGTTGATCCGGTTTTTTGAGAGCGTAGCTTAGCCAATCAAGGTTTATTTCAGGGCATGGGTCATCATCCCAGAGCCGAAGAGCATTGGTTTGAAGCTCAAATTTGAGTTGATATGTAAATACAGGTTTTACAAAAACACCTTCCGGTCCAGTGCCATTTGGTTTCGTAAAAATCTGGAAAGGATAACCCAAGACTAAAACCCCATTTTCACCCGCTAAAACAAGTTTTTTGATGAAATGTTGTAAATCAGGACCTAAAGGCAATGTAATTCCCCACTGATATCCTGGTCTTGGGTACCAAAATCCAGTTTGATTTAAAAACAGAAACCGCTCCCCATAATCCTGCAAGAATCCGGAAGCCTCACACCCTTCATCATTGCGCACGCAATCTGAGTAATATCCAAGTAGTTTCCGAAACATTCCCCATGGCCCTGAAAAATCAGGTTTATCTGATAGCGGTGGTTCTATAGGTTTTGGTTTACGTTCTGGCTGAGGGATAGGGTTTAGAAAAGGGCTTTTACTTGGTGCCCATTCATCAGATGAAGGAACCGTGGGTATCGATGAATCTAATTGACATCGGGGCTTTGTTAATTGAAGATATATTGGCTTTTTAGCAAAAGCAGAAGTGGGCTTCCAGCTTCCTCCTTCTATACGAACCAAACCTTCCTTTTGAAGAGATCGAAGTTCACGCAATATCTCATGCTCTGGAAGTTTTAGTGACAATAAACGAAACTTCATGCTCAAATCTGTTGCCGTTAGAGATACAGGAGAAGCTTTAAGAAAAGATAGGATCTCGTCCGATATGGTCACTTGGTCTTGTATGTCATTCTTTAGATTCGGATAAATCATTTTTCTAACGTCAAACGCCGGCAATTACAAATAAATAGTGCCCGAACAAAAAAGGATAAGGCCTTATTTTTCAGCAAGTTATTACTATAATACAAACCAAAGATTGTCAATTTAGTTGCTTTTCAAAAGCGATTATTACTTTACTTTTTCTTCTGATTGTAGTATATTATACTGTTTTTGTTGTCAATATCAATGCAATAATCGAAAATCTTCATAAAAAATGTTATGACAAAAAGAGCATCTCAAAAAGTTCTGGTTACAGGTGGCGGAGGTTTCCTGGGCGGCGCTATAGTTAAGCTGCTGGTGGAAAGAGGCGACCATGTCCGAAGCTTTTCCCGCAGTTATTACCCGGAGCTTGCATCTATGGGGGTAGAACAGTTTCAGGGCGATATTGCTGATAAAACCTTTGTTGAAAAGGCATGCAAAGAAACTGATCTTGTATTTCATGTTGCAGCTAAAGCCGGTGTTTGGGGAGATTATTCCGATTATTACAGAACCAATGTTACAGGAACTCAAAATATTATTGAAGCCTGCAAAAAACATAATGTTTCAAAACTCGTCTATACAAGCTCTCCAAGCGTTATATTTGATGGCACAGATATGGAAGGTGTAAATGAATCCTATCCATACCCAGCCAATTATAATGCATACTATCCAAAAACAAAGGCCATTGCCGAACAGGCTGTGAGAGCTGCCGGTGACAGTCTGTTAACTGTTATATTAAGACCGCATTTGATATGGGGTCCAGAAGACAGCCACATTGTTCCAAGAATTATTTCAAGAGCCAAACAGCTATTAATAGTCGGTGACGGCAAAAATGTTGTTGATACAATTTACATAGACAATGCAGCTTATGCCCATATTCTCGCTGCAGAAAAACTGGATGAAAATCCAGGTATTTCAGGAAACATTTATTTCATCAGCCAGGGGAAACCTGTTTTATTATGGGAAATGATAAACAACATTTTAAAAGCAGGCGGGCTTCCTCCTGTTAAACGTTCAATATCACACAAAGCTGCATGGCTTATTGGAGCCATTCTCGAACTTGTTTATAATGTTATAAATATTAAAAGCGAACCTGAAATGACGCGTTTTGTTGCAAATGAACTTGCAAAATCCCACTGGTTTGATATAAGTGCCGCTCAAAATGATTTAGGGTACATTCCATGCGTATCTACGAAGGAAGGGCTAAAGCGACTTGAAGCCTGGCTATCCCGAATCTCACATGAACAACTTATAAACCCAAGCTGAGTGTTTAAAATTGTGCCAAAATATATAAAAAATGCCGCAAGTTAAAACCCTCCTTGATTGACGTTTTCGCCTTGCATCTCCGGCAAACTCAACAATCACTAAAATTGGGATAAATCTAAGTTGAGCAATTTTTTTGCGAAGAAATGTGCCGAGATCTTGATGCAGCAAGCTTTGGCCTCAATAATACATGGATAATGAAGTTAAGAAACGTGATTTCTCAATAAATCAGGGCGAATTACATGATAGAAAACTCGCCCACTGATAATAAAATGTAAGAATATCTGAAACTCGCATCTAAGTGAGCCTAAAGAAAAAACAGTGGCTAATCCTTTTAATACGTATTGGTTAAGTGATAGATCATATACTTTAAAGATAAATTTTCTTATGCGCTGTTTCTTCTCAAGGCTCACTAAGATACTCAAACAGTCAGCTATTTTACATTTCATCACCAGCGGACTCGTCTTTTTTATTTTTACCCGAACTTTTTGAGAAGTTACTAAAAAACTACTTAAATCTGAGTTAGTTAAAAGGAGTTATTAATGAGTTTTACAAACATACTGCCTCTTGAAAAATGGGTTGAATTTGAAAATGAAATACACAGAAGATCCGGCCTTAATGCTAATGTTTACGATATCAATGGAATCAGAATAACTGATAATACAAACTGGGCAAACAGGCTTTGTCCTGTTGTTAAGACAAATGACAAGGGAATAAGCTTTATTTGTGCTGTTGCAAATATGAACTTAGGTTCTCAGGCAAAGCTGACCGGTGAGCCCATTATAGAAGAATGTGACGCAGGCCTGATTAAAATAGCCGTCCCCATATTTGTCGGCGACGAATTTATCGGAACAGTTGGAGGCTGCGGACTTTTAATTGAAGAAGGAGAAGTTGACTCTTTTCTTATAAATAAAATAACCGGTATTGATGAAAATAAGATAGAAAGCCTTTCAGATGACATTAAAACAATTTCAGAAGAAGAGGCTCAAGCCATAACAGATTATACCTGGAACCAAATTAACCTGTTTGTCAGAGATTATGTAAACAAACAACATTCAGTATCATTAACCGCATAGCACCAAGGTGTTTTGACAAAACCTCCTTGACCCATACGATTAGCCCATGTTAAGATTACAAATGGTTTTAAAATTTATCTGAAAAAACACTACTTATCAGGGGGTAACAATGAAACTTGTAGATATCGCACCAGTCGAGGTATGGCAACGCCTCGCGCAGGAAATTTATGATAAATTCGGATTTAACGGAAGCATTGTAGATAGAGACGGAGTTGTGGTTCATCCGCCGGCAGGATGGGCCAATAAGATTTGTCCGGCTATAAAGGGAAATGACGATAGCCGGGTGGTTTGTTCCTCCGCACAGCTATCCATGGCCGAAACCGCGCGCACCACGCAAAAAGCGGTGATTAAAAAGTGCGATGTCGGCTTTACCAAGTTTGTAATACCTATATTTGCCAATGAAGAGTTTCTGGGCACTGCGGGCGGATGTGGTATTCTTGTTGAGGGTGGAGAACTGGACGATTTTTATATTTCAAAGCTCCTCCATATAGAAGAAGAACAAGTGAAAAAACTCATGGAAACTGTAAAAACAAGCGCTACAGACAAACTGGAAGCAGCCGTCGAACTTGTACAAAATCGGATAAAAGAACTTACACCTTCTTCAGTCGCGTAAATTGACTGAGTCACTGGTAACACTTTAGCGCTTTTAAATATTATTTTTTTGGACAGGATTTACAAGATATTCAGGATTTAAATTATTGTAGCCGTTCACGGCTTGAAACTTGAAATTGGAAATTGGGAAAAACAGTACAAAAGCATGAAGGCCAAATTTCTAATTTCAATGTTCCGTGAACGCTTACAAATCTTGTTTATCCTGTTATCCTGTCAGATTCTTTTTCAAAAAGCTAAACTATTACACTTGAGGTAAGACTATGCAGGACGATTTAATCTCCGCCATGACCCAGGAGGTCAAAGCGGAGGTTATTAATAATTATTTATATGAACGACGGTTGATCGAAGAACAGATCAGCTATGTTAAGGAGATGGCTGATCATGCCGCTCAACTGCAGGAAATGCTCTTCAAACGCTTTGCACGAATGTATAACTTACTTCCAAAGCCTGAATTCATCAATGAGTTTGTGTTTCTGCTTGGATTGAAAGAAGCCCCTTTTAAGGACAGGATAGCTGATGAGCCCGAATACCGCAAAGATGTACTGTTTATTAAAGTTCGCGGCCTGACCGATCGTTCAAAATTTAAAAAACTCTTACTGGAAGCATACAGGAGGCTGTGCAACTGGAATAATAAATACCTTGAAGCATACAGGAATCTTATAGAGGAATGTAAAGCGGTAAATCACAACCTGAAAAAGTTTGAAGACAACCATGACCTTCTTACCATCCTGAACTTCCTGAAAGGCATGGATCTTGAAGAAATTACAAAAAAACATTTTATGGGCGATAATTTCGCACCCGAAGAAATGGCTTCTATTGAAAAGACCCTGCGTTTCAAACCTGTCAGCATAAAACAATTCAACCTCATACCCCCTCCAGATCTTCCCGAACTCACTGATATCCAGACCAAGATCGCTTCTCTGGCGAATTCAGTCTATGACCAGTACAGCAATAATATGAAAACACTTATCAGATAAGGGCTCCGTCTCCACTTGACACACCTTCAACTATTGGTAACTTCTCAATAAGTTCGGGCAACTTTTTAAAAATTTTTATCGTCATTCTCGCGAAGGCGGGAATCCAGTGCTTTTTCGAATTTTCTGGATTCCCATTTTCACGGGAATGACGTTTGGTGCCAGAACTTATTGAGAAGTTACAACTATTGTTGACAACATATTAAATTTATATATACCTAAGTTGAGC
>JAIVWD010000073.1:0-11762 GCA_049190315.1 Deltaproteobacteria bacterium
TTTTGATCATCCAGAGTATTCTTGGACATTCTTCTAGTCGAAGTACTGAACCCTATATCCACCCTTCTGCCGACAGCATCCGAAAGGCTATGGAGAAACTGCCAGGTGTAAAATTTGTCAAAGAACTGTTAAGAAAAGGAGAATTGAATTTGCGCTTCCAAAAACCATTTAGACCGAAAAGAGAATAGTACTTCTTCTATATCATTTACTTCTATTTGTTTTCTTATTAACTGTTTTCTATAACGGGACAGGAAAAGTGTTTGCAAATTATCTTTTACTATCATTACTGAAAATATTTTTCTTGAAATGTTCGCGGTATTAAGGCATAATATAAAGATAAATTTTTTTCATCATGCTTCACCAGAAAAATGCCATCCTAATTGCGCCTAACTTTGCAGCTCACTGCGGGGTTCGTAAAGCTGAGGGGCAGGGCACGATAACCCCAACACTATGATAAAGGTAAAAACTACCGGTCAAATACTACTTTCCAAAAGCGGCACGACCTGCCCTGTCCATCTCCAGCGCCTGGTTCGGTGCTGATTTTCTTCGATCAACTAAACGGCTAAATGGATTTTGTTCCGACTTTTGAAGTTCAGCTACCATATCATCTATATTGTAGTTATGCTGCTTGGCGAATTCATCTCTATTCCGCCATACTTCTTCGATAATATCATTCTTCATCATGACTGCTTTCCTCCATGATCTCAATAGGTGTACAAATTTCCGGGCAGGTAAAGCCTGCAACAGAGCAACTTGAACGAATTTTAGGCTTTGTCGCTGGATTATCTATGTGTCGGCAATTCCATGTAAGAAGATAATCAATCTTATGAACTGCGGCTATAGCGATATGAAGAGCATCCGCTTGAGCGCGAGGCGGAAATGATCCATCTGATATTAATACGGTGGTCAATTGTTTTACTTCTTCAGTAATGGTTAGTTCCGCAAGTTCTTTCATGTATTCTAATCTTCGATTAGCTGCGTCAGGGTTGCCGGCACGTGCTTCTCTTACTACCAACTCGGAAATGAACAAGTCATAGTCGTACCGCCTTTCTGCCCACCATTGAGATGTGACTTGTTGGCATGCTGCAGTTAGCAAATTGCTACTAAGACGGCCAGCTAAATAGCTGATAACTGAAGTTTCTAAATATACGCTTTTTTTCATGGTTTCAGTTTATGTTGTATGAAAGATTAAAGCAAGTTTCATGTCCCTCACCGAACAATTAGTCTGCGAACATTCACTATTTTTTAGAATATCAATTATTATATATTTAACCTAATAAATAATTGACATTTAATCAAGTCGTTATTATAAAATAATTATAAAAAATTGATTCGTATAAGTATTTATTTGACAGAAAAAATCTTATGAAAAAAAATAATTCAAACAGTTTTAAAGAATTTCTTATCAATGATAAAAATATACCTAATAAAAATATCATATTTTATCAAGTATGGGTAAATAAATTCTTATCATTTTATCAAAAGAATTTGAAAGCGGTTAAATATGATAATATTAAAGCGTTTCTTGATAAACTGGAATCAGAGGGGAAAGAAGACTGGCAGATCAGGCAGGCTTACAGGTCTATAAAATTTTTTCTGGAAGACTTTATGCGCCTGACTATTGATTTTAGTGAAAACCCGAAGGATGAATCTTCCGGTAAACCTGTAAAAAATCCTGCGACATGGAAGGATGCTTTTTCAAAATTTATCAATGAAATTCGTTTTCAACACCTTGCATATAGCACGGAAAAAACTTACAGATCATGGATCAGGCGTTTTGTTGCATTCTGTAATAATGCTCCTCCGAGAACTATTCAGTCTTCTCATGTGAAAAAATTCCTTGTTCATCTGGCTGTGGAAGGAAACGTAAGTCCATCCACCCAAAACCAGGCATTTAATGCTTTACTGTTTTTATTCAGATACGTTCTTGAAAAAGAGTTTGATGTAAGTGACAATGTCATTCGGGCAAAAAAAAGTGGTAGAATTCCGGTTGTTTTCAGCAGAAAAGAGATAAAGAAGCTTTTTAAGCATTATCCTGAACAATATCTACTTCATGTAAAACTGATTTATGGTTGTGGTCTCAGCATAACAGAATGTATCAGACTTCGTGTAAAAGATCTTGATTTTGAAAACAAATCGCTAATTGTCCGTTCCGGTAAAGGAAACAAGGACAGGGTAACAACTTTGCCTGAAACACTGCATCAGCAATTGAAAAACCACCTTCAAGAAGTAAAAAAAATTCATGAATTGGATCTGGCCGCTGGAAATGGTTCTGTTTATATGCCTATGGCATTAGCAAAAAAATTTCCCAATGCTTCAAAAGAGTGGGCATGGCAGTATGTATTTCCATCAAAAAATTTAAGCCTTGATCCACGGGAAAAGATAGTAAGAAGGCACCATATAACCTCACGCGCGTTGCAGAACTCCATGAGCAGGGCCTTAAAAAAGTCAGGTATTCCCAAAAAAGCCACCATTCATACACTAAGACACAGCTTTGCCACCCATCTTCTCCAGGATGGCTATGATATTCGAACCGTTCAGGAACAGTTGGGGCATAAAAACGTTCAAACCACTATGATATATTTACATGTATTGAAAAACCTGGAAGGCAGGGTGATCAGCCCTCTGGAAAAACTGTAAGTGTGCGGCATTCAGAAGCCTGTTATCATGATTTAGCTATCTGGATTTTTCCAGTGTTTTTCCAGAAATGTTAAAGACGTATTTAAATTTTCAAAAGAAAAAACCTCCAGAGACACAACACCATAATATCTTTTTAATATCCCGATAATTTGGTCCATCTGCTCTAATGACAGCTTGCTTAATGAAATATGATCTTGTTTATTTTCAACACCATGCAGATGAATTATTGAAGTATTGCTTGAATGCTTATCAAACACTTTTTTAACATCAAATCCATTGACCAAAAGGTGGCCGATATCAATACAGACTGAAAGTTTAAAGGCTTTTATTATTTCTTCAAGCCACTCAAAAGGATACGCCAGAGTTTCAATTGAAATCGCCTGGCTTTGTATTCCTGTGGCGATAAGTTTTTCAATGCCGGCTGCCGCAAAATCCTGCCAAATTTTCAGGCCATCACCATCAAAGGAGGTTTCACCACAGGGAAGGTGAAGGGTATAGGTTGAAGGCGCAAGTACATATGTCAGGTCAAATATTCTTTTGATTATATTTGCAGACTTTGATCGTGCAATGGGATCTATATCTGTTAACGATATGTCTATGGGCAGATGAACATTATATGTCAAATCAAACTGTTCTGCCAATAGTGCCAGTTCATTGATTTCCTGACTGGTTGGCAGGCTGTCGGGATTGCCTTCAAATAATAAAAGCTCGATTTCATCAAGATAAGGGGCCAGCATTTTTACATTTGGAATAATATGATCAGGATATATATATGATGTGGTGCAAAGCTTGAATGGATATGCGTGCTTGTATGATTTTAAAAGACTTGGATACATAATAAGTAACGGTTTACGGTTCACGGTTCCGCCGTGACCGTCAATCATTGCCAGACTCCTATTGAAATTGAAACCATTAAAAACAACGATGATTCTAAAACCTCGGTCATAGCCCCCATCATATCACCTGTAATACATCCGATACGTCTTTTGTAATAAAGCAAAATGGATGCAGTTATAATGACAAAAACAAGGTTGAGCCACAACCCTGTCCATCCTAAAAAAATCGAAATAGATAAGGGAATAAGTAATCCCCAAAAAGCGGAAAGCTTCAGAGTTTCTCCGAAAAAAGCATGGCCTGTGCCGCCTTCAGGCCTTCCGTATTTAAGAAACTTTATTCCAAAAATCATACCTGCCCTTGCATAGGCGGGTATAATTATAAGCAGAAGACTTCGGTGAGCATCAAGCCCCATAATGCCGCCCCATTTAATGGCCAATCCGCAGACAATTGCAACAAGCCCCATTACTCCGATCCTGCTGTCTTTCATGATGGCAAGCGCCTTTTCTTTAGGTCTGTGCCCAAAGAGACCGTCCGCAGTATCACCCAAACCATCCAGGTGAAATGAACCGGTTAAAACAACAAGAAATATAACATCCAGAACCGCAACAACCTGCTTTGGCCACAGCATTAAAGCCAGGCTGTCAAAAATTGCAACCATCAGTCCCAGAATAATACCCACCACCGGAAAAAATGGGATCATTCCTTTGGCGTCAAATATTTTTGGCTTGCCAACAGGCAGTATGGTTAAAAATTGTATTGCGGAAATCAGCTTTTTCATAAATTGATTAAATTGTAACAATTTAGCGCTTTTAAATATTATTTTTTTGACAGGATTTACAAGATATTCAGGATTTAAATTATCGAAGCTTTTCCTGTTAATCCAAATCTAAATCCTTACACCTTGATACACACCTTCTTCATGTTGTGATTATATTTTATGATTTACTGGCTAACTACAATGGAGTTGGCTTTGTTTGAGCACTTTAAATAAAATCTTGTTTATCCTGTTATCCTGTCAGACTCTTTTTCAAAAGGCTAACTTGTTAAATTAAGTCCCCTTTCTTGATCGTTACGGGAATACCGGCCACCATCCAGATTACCCTGTCAGAACATGCCGCGACATTCTGGTTAACAATACCTGCTGCATCCCTGAATAGTCTGGCAAGCCTGTTTTCCGGGACTATGCCTGTTCCAACTTCATTTGACACCATGATAACCGGGCACTGTGCGTCTTTAAGTGACCTGGTCAGACGCAGAGCTGCTTCAGACATATCCAGGTCATTATTATCCAGGATAAGATTGCTGATCCAGAGTGTCAGGCAATCTACAAGTATTAAATCACTTTTTCGGCTGTATTCGATTATTGCTTCCGGCAGACGGATTGGGACTTCTATGGTTGACCAGCCTTTGCCTCTTTCTTCCTTGTGGCGTGCAACACGCATTTCCATTTCTTTATCTTTTGGAACACAAGTCGCAATAAAAAGCCTTCTGTCTCCTGGAACCTGTTTCGCCAGTTTTAGGGCATATCTGCTCTTACCGCTCCTGCATCCGCCGATTACTAATACTATTTCTTTCACAGTACTGTCCTAATCCCTGAATCCTGTCCCATAAGCGCTAAGTTATTTTGTAAACGTTCACATGTTGCATTTATGCCATACAGGGTTGTTTTGAAAGATGAACGTCGAACAGATTAAAAGATAAACGTCCAACATCGAACATCCAACATCGAATTTTGAATAAGGTATTCTGTCAATTTATAAACCGGCGGAGCAAAGCGATTTCATCATTCGATGTTCAACGTTCGATGTTCGATGTTGGACGTTTATTTTTTTCAGTCCTTCCTACCCCTGATCCCTGCAACAATCTTCAATCAACAATCAACAATCAACAATCTTTTGAGGCACCAGCGTAATACGTGGAAATTTCCCCAGCGGACTCTCATCAACCAGCAACCTGCATCCATAGGTTGCCTCCAGCCTGTGCAAGGTAAGCACTTCCTGCGGCAGCCCAAGACTGACCGCCTGCCCCCTGTTCAGCAAGAGCAGCCGGTCTCCATACATTGCAGCAAGATTCAAATCATGAGATACCATAATAATGGTAATTCCTTTTTCCCGCTTCAACCTGTCCATCAAATCCATTATTTTTACCTGATGGGCAAGATCCAGTGATGCAGTAGGCTCATCCAGAAGTATAATCTGCGGTTCCTGGCAGATGGCTCTTGCTATAAAAACCCGCTGTCGTTCTCCCCCGCTCAACTGGTTCAGCTTTCGATGCGCAAGATGCTTAACTTCGGTAAAATTCATAGCCTGTTTTGCAAGTTTAATATCCTCTTCCTTTTCCAGCCCAAATATTCCAAGATGGGGCGAACGCCCCATAAGAACCATCTCGGTAACACTAAAAGGAAAATCAACCGGAAACATCTGCGGGACAAAGGCAATTATCTTTGACAAATCCTTCCGGTTGTAGCTTTGTATGGAACGACCAAAAATCTCCACCCTGCCCTCTTGACAATTCAGGATTCCCGAAACCGCATTCATCAAAGTGGTCTTGCCCGACCCATTGGGGCCGATTATGATAAAAAAATCACCCTCGCAAACACTAAAGGAAAGATTCTTTAAAACAGGATTGTCCCCGTAATAATAACTTATGTTCTTTATATCAACTGCCATATTTATTGTCTGGATCTTTTTAACAGAAAAATAAAAATAGGCGCTCCTATCATGGCGGTGATTACACCCACAGGAATCTCTCCTTGCCCGGGAAGAACTCTTGCCAGTAAATCACATAAAATCATATAAGCTCCTCCGCCAAGCACGCATGAAGGAACAAGCACACGATGATCAGGCCCCAGGACAAGACGAAGACCATGGGGTATGACCAGCCCGACAAACCCCAGAAGGCCGCAATGGCTTACAGTAGCGCTCACCATAAATGAAGTAACAACGAGGAGGGTCATTGTCACTAACTTTATATTTACTCCCATTGTCTGGGCCATTTCCTGCCCCATAAGAAGCAAATTCATAGAATGAGAAAGCAGAAAAAGAAGCAAAAAACAGGGAAGAAGTGTTGCGGCAAGTATTACTACCTGTCTGGTATCAGACATGGAAAGATCGCCCATAAGCCAGAAAATAATATTGTGAAGCCTTGCGTCCTGAGTCATGGAAATAAGAAACATAATTATTGCTGAGCAAAAAGCATTTATCATCACTCCTGATAAAAGGAGTGAATCCTTTTTAAGAATTGATTGACCCGAAGACATCAGAACAATAAGCAAGAGCGTGGCAACGCTTCCGGCAAATGCAGTAAATCCAACGCCGGGGAAGCGGGACAAACCCATCAGGATGCCGATTATGGCGCCTACTGCCGAACCCCCTGAAACTCCCAGAATGTATGGCTCGGCAAGAGGATTGCGGAGTAAAACCTGGAAGACAAGTCCCCCAAGGGAAAGAGTAGCCCCAACCAGAGCAGCCAGAATCACGCGGGGAAATCGGATTTCCCAGATTATGGCTTCTCTCATTGGATCTACAGCTCTTTCCCCTGACAACAAATGAAAAATAGTCTTTAACTCGTTTCCGGTTGAACCAATTGAAATTCCCAGAAGCATTGTTACAATAAGGAGAAGTATCAACAGGAAAGAAACTGCAAAAAGACGTTTCAAAAGAAACGGTTTATCAGAAATCACTGCTATTCCTCAAGTAGTTCAGGATGAATCAGCCGCCCAAGCACTTCAAGACCATCCACCAGGCGGGGAGTGGGACGGTCAAAAAGATTGGAATCCACGAGAAAAATACGCCGGTTTTTTATGGCGGGCATTTCAGACCATCTGCTCCACTCGATCTTTACGCGCTCAAACACCTCACCCCTTGCCATAGAAGTTATAATGAAGACCTCAGGAGCAAGAGATAGAACCTGTTCCCGGCTAAACCTGGGATAGGGGATGGGACCTTTAGTAAGATTATCACCTCCTGCAAGAACTATCAGCTCGTGTATAAATGTATTTGTTCCCACAGAAACTATAGGTGAAATGCCAATCTGAAAAAACACACAGGGACGATGAGAAATTTTTTCTACCGCTGACTTTACCCTGTTAATACGCAAACGCATGTTATTGACCAGGTTTTCTGCATTTTCTGCGGCATTAAGCAAATCACCTATTTCAATAATCGTTTCCGTCACTGCTTCCAGATTCCTTGGATCAACTACATAAACCGGAACCTCCAAAGACTCCAGGCGCACAACTGTTTGCCTTGGATTTCCATCTTTTATCGCGATACACAGATCCGGTTTTAAAGCTACAATTCTTTCAAGATCAAGTTGAACGTAAGAACCAACTTTGGGAAGACTGTTTGCCTCAGGAGGAAAGTCGCTGAAACGAGTCGCCCCCTTCAGGCGGTGTTCCTGTCCAAGAGCGAAAATTATCTCAGTAATGCTCGGAGCCAGGGAAACCACACGTTGCGGATCATCAGACAGGATAACCTGGCGCCCCAACTGGTCGGTTACCTGCCTTGCCCCGACCGACAACGAAGTCAATGAGATAAACATCAAAAAAATAATTACAACTTTCAAGAATATAACTATTTTATGCATTATGTTATGAGTTGTTATAGCCCAACAGTTCGTATATTTTTATATCCCTGAGTTTGGCATCAACATCACGCAGTTCCAGGCGTGACCGTGCGGAATGGCAGGTTTTCTCACTGATTAAAATACCGTTGGGGATGGATTTGGTAAGCTCCTGAAGCTTAAACACATCATTTACAGGATCACCGATAACCGTATAATCCATTTTCATCTCAAAGCCAAAGCCGCCTACAACAACTTCACCCGTATGAATACTTATACCTATACTTACGGAAACTCCAAATTCCTTGGCATAATACTCATTTACAGTTGCAACCGAGTTCTTCATTTCAAGCGCCGCCTGCGCAGCATTATCCGCGTCCATTATGCTTGAAACAGGCGCTCCAAAAAGCGCCAGCAGCCCATCACCCAGATATTTGTCAACAATTCCGTGATGTTTGAACACTATGCCTCCCATAGCGGAAAAGAAATAATTAAGCAGAGGAACCGTTTTCTGAGAGCCGATTTTTCTTGAAATCCTTGAAAATTCCCTGATATCAATATTCAGCAGGGTAAGAGTCTTTACCTCCTCAAGCATTTCCCCACCTGTTTCCGTGCCATAGACAATCTTATCAACTATTTCCTTGGGTACAAATTTCTGAAACATGCTCCTTATTCCGCGCTCATGTTCGGCCATTGAAACTGTTTCCTTGTAAAGACGGGCATTTTCAATGGCAATACTTACCGATGAGGCTATTGACTTCAGGAGGTCTTCATCGTTGTGGCTAAAATCGCCTTTTATTTTATTGAGTACCTCAAGAACCCCAATCACCTTTCCCTGAGAAATCATCGGCACACACAATGCTGACAACGTCTTAAAACCTGTAGCTTTATCTATCTCAGGATAGAAATGCGGTGACTTTTGTGCATCATTTATAATAATAGATTCTCCCTGTGCCGCTACATAACCGGCGATTCCCTGCCCCATTTTAAGCCGCAGGTCTTTCAGATCTTTCAGAAAATCAAGTTCGATATTAAATGCAACAGCAAACTCAAGCTCGTTCCCATCTACAAGAAAAAGGGAGCCTGCTTCCACGTTCATGATTACTTGAATCATATCCATTGTATATTTAAGGACCTGGTTCATATCAAAAGTCGATGAAGCAAGGGCGCTTCCGATCTGTTTTATTGAATCCAGCTCCTTGTTGCGTTTGACAACGGATTCGGACAGCCTATTGCGTTCTATGGAAATAGAAAGCACGCCTGCCACCCATTCAATCAGCTCCTGAGAATTATAAAAGTCTTTTGCATGACTTGAAGATAGCACAAATATCCCCTTAACGACCCCTCTCATCTTCATGGGGGCAAGACAGCATGATTTGCTTCCCTGGTTTACAAATAATTCCTTTGCACACTCGCTGGTAAGTACGTCAGTATCATCCACAATCAGAATGGATTCCTGTTTAAGCACCTTGTCAATTATATCGCCCTGCTCAATGGAATATTGAGTACCCCTTGAAATGCTTGTCTGCTCATTGGCCAGCAACTCAAAAATCGTAATATAATCAGAACCGTTTTCAACCAAGGTCATAACCATGGCAAGATTAAAAGGAACTACAGCATGAATTTCATTCAAAACAGCATGTAAAAGTTCGATGTCTCTGAAACTTGAGTTTATTATCTTGAAAATTTTCTCAACTGTCTTCAGGACGAGTTCTCTCTTTTCATTATCCTTTAAAAGACGGAGGTTCTCATATGTGAAAGCAGCGTTACTCAAAAGAGGCGTTAGAACCTCCACTTCGTTATGTGAATAAATTTTATCATCATTTTTTCGCGAAATGGTAAGCACTCCAATAATGTCTTTGCTGGTCTTGATCGGCATACAAATAAAGGATTTTGAGGCATAGCGAGGACGGTTTGCCCTTCCGAACCGGGTATCCTTTTCAATGTCTTCAACCACAATAGGCGATTTATTGATTACAGCATACTTGGCGATGCTTGTTTTAAAATCCACCCTGTTATCTATCTTGATATATTCCCCGGCTCCAATAGTCGCCTTTACAACAAACGAATCGCGGTTACGATCCAGAATCATAACAGAACCTACGTCTGAATCAGTTAATGTCAGGGAACGCTCCAGAGTGACATAAAGAATTTCATTTGGATCAAATGTAACATAGCAAAGCTCGGAAAGTTCCTTTAGTATTGATATTTCAGAAGACTTTTTTTGAAGCTGCTGGAAAGTTTTGCTGAATTGATTCTCGATTGCGCTAAAAGATTGGACAAGGCTGTGTATTTCATCCGTGTCCGTCTGTAAATCTCCTCCAAATTGTTCAACGTTTTTCCGAGAAATATTTCTGGATATATCCTCTATCTCACCAAACAACTTCCTTAGCATGGTATATCCCAACAATGAAAAAATAAGAACGCCCAGAAAAAACAGCAAAACATATTGGTCATTCATTAAGTTATATTTGATTCCAAATATAACAAATCCCATTACAGGAAACAGAAAAAAGAGGCTGAATATTATAGTGAGCTTATAATGAAGATTTTTTCCTTTAAGGGAACTATCCAAAAACCACTTTTTAAAGTTCATCTTAACAACCCTCTTATGAGGTTAATAATGAAACTCCAACAAACAAATGCTATCTGTAACCGTTAACAGTTCACAGTTAACGCTTCACGGTTGATCAAAGCATAAAAAGTAACTACTCAGCCTTCAGTCTTCAGCCTAAACGCCTGAGTAGTTGCCATGCTTAAAACATTACAAAATTCACTAAAAAAACCGACAACTGTGAACCGTGAACTGTTACGCTTATCTTAATGACTGCGCTTTGCTCTTTATTTTCTTCCAGTCAAATTTTTTAGCCAGCCCAAGGGCCTCTTTCTCTGAAATCCCTGCATATGACAGGGTGAAAAAAGCGCCCCCGGCCTGTTCATGTGTCAAAAAAACAGTAACCGCCCCTGAATTCTCTTCTTTGTCATAGACTGTCTGCACCTGAAAGCCGTTTATGGTTTTGATGTTCACATTAACTTCAGGAGTCTCCATGTGCATTCCAGAGCCCTGCATGCCGCCCCCCTGCATACCGCCCATTCCAAAAGCCTGATTGCCTTTCATAATCATGGCTGTCAGTTCTTTGTTTCCCTTGCTGTAGGTACGTGTAGAATTAATCATAACCATGCCGGACATATTCATATTCATACCTGTCGGCTCGCCGCCTGTCCATCCTGAAAGATCAATAAGACATGGATAAAGCGTTTGATATGATTCCGCCTGTACAGCAGCGGCCACAACCAATATTGCAAAACTTACCAGCAATATTTTTCCGCAAGTTCCAAAAGATTTTTTCTGATAATTTTTTCTCATTTCCTCCTCCTGAATTTGCATGGTGGCTTATAGTAATCAGAAATTTAAGTTCATAGTATAGGAATTTCCATTTTTTGTCTAATGAATTCGGCAATATAAGATAAATGAGTAAAAAGTGCCTAAAGTGAGCTAAAGTGCCTAAAATGCCTAAAGTTGTGGTACGCCTTCGGCGTGCTATATATTTTCAGTGCTTGATTATAACTTCAGCCGGAAATAAAGTGAGCAAAGTTGTATGGTAAAAAAGTTAAAATTGGCAGCGCCAAAGGCGCATTCCTTAACTTTAGGCACTTTAATATACTTTAGCTCACTTTAGGCACTTATGTTCGCACCGAAGGTGCGCTAATTTAATTCTTAA
>JAIVWD010000074.1:0-4952 GCA_049190315.1 Deltaproteobacteria bacterium
GGTGCAAGAATCAGATGTTTCCGCTAAAGTACGGCAATCGTACTCTTCTGACCCCTTCAGCCTTCAGTCTAAACAGCTTCAGCCTGACTACGTGAGTAGTCACAATTATATTGCTATCCAACGCTCTCCCAATAGGCATCTACCCTTGCTTGAATCTTTTCCAGAACCTTTTCATTCCGTGTCGGGCTAAAAAGATGGGCAAATCGCCCTTGTATTTTCAGATATTCTTCAACCAGTGGACGTTTGCCCTTAGGAAGCGGAACCCTGGTATGCACCACTTTCCCATCGATGTATTCCTTGAGCGGCCATACACCTGTTTTGACAGCAAGTTTTCCAACCTCAACTGTCTTTGCCGGTTCAAAATGCCAGCCCGTTGGGCAAGGAGAAAATGCTATGAATAGTTTGGACCCCTTGAGATCCTTTGCTTTTTCAATTTTGCGTGCCAGATCCAGAGGTTCGGTACCTGCCACAGTAGCCACATAAGCAGGCCTGTGGGCAGCCCAGATAGCAAACAGGTCCTTTTTATATTTCTGGTAACCCTCTGGCCCTTTACTGGTGGCTGTTCGTGCTGCATGAGGAGTAGCGGCTGAAAATTGATATCCGGTATTTCCATATCCCTCGTTATCATAGCAGATATAGATAAAATCCAGGCCCCGATAGATCGCAGATGAAGTAGAAGATAGTCCCATTCCATAAGCAGCGCCGTCCCCGGTAAGGACCACGACTTTGAGATCCTCCTCGGGCTTTAGACGACCTTTCCGTATAAGTAAGTCCAGGGCATCTCGTATTCCCTGAGCTCCGGCAGGAGCTGAAGCCATGGCAGTATAGATCCAGGAACCCTTGAAAGGAGTAAAAGGGTAAATGGTGAGCAGAGTCATACAGCCGGCTGCATTTACAAAAACAGTCTTTTCTCCCAGGATATCACAAAATATTTTGATAGCTCCTAAAGCTCCACAGCCGGCACAGGCAGACGTTCCAGGTCCCAGCATATGGGTTGAGGGCAAATCTTTTATACTTTTGAGACTACTTTCTTTCATCTCTTTTCCCTTCCCTTTCGCTGCTCGACCTTTGCTATTGACTGAAGCCCTTTCATCTGTATCAGTTCTTCCTTGCTATAAAGAAGTCTGGGAGGTGGAGCTTTGCCTGTCTCGACAGCCTTCATGGTCACTGCAACCATCTCATAAAACTCTTCACGAGTTATATCACGGCCACCCAGCCCCCCAATAAAGCTGACCATGACGGGTTTGTCTGCCATGCTATAAAGGGCTGAACAGAGCTCGGTATAAAGGATACCTCCTTTTCCCAAAGAGATGTTTTGGTCAATGACGGCGATTCCCTTTTTGCCGGCGAGTGCGCGGACAATCGCCTTTGCCGGAAACGGCCGTAAGAGACGAGGCCGGAGAAGTCCAACCTTGCGCCCGACACTCCGCAGCCGATCCACGGCATCTTTGGCTTTTGTAGCAAACGATCCCATCATGAAAAAGATGACTTCCGCATCTTCCGTTCGGTATGATTCAACCGGCTGGTAAGATCTTCCAAAAAGTTCTTCAAATTCTTTAGAAGCCTCTTCAAATATCTCTAAGGCATTCAGGGAAGCAAGATGAGTTTCATAACGAAAATAAGAATATTGGGAGCCTCCAAGGACGGCAACGCCTTGGGAAATGGGATCTCCTGCGCGAAACCGGGCTTCTCCCGGATCATAGGGAGGCAAGAATTGGTCAACCTTTGCGTCATCTGGAATTTCTACTGGTTCACGGGTAAAAGAGAGATAGAAGCCATCCAGGTTGACAATAACGGGAAGCCGCACCTTTTCATCTTCCCCCAGCCGGTAAGCCAGGAGGACCGAATCCAGCACCTCCTGACAAGTCGCACAGTGAATCTGGAGAAAACCGCTGTCGCGTGCGGCCAAAACATCATCGTGGTCAGGTTCAAGGCTGATAGGAGCAGACAACGCCCTTGAGACATTGACAAGAACAAAGGGTGCACGCCAACCCGCTACTGTGTAAATCATCTCCATCCCATACAACAAACCCTGGCTGGAGGTTGCGGTAAAAGTGCGCACGCCTGTTGTGGCGGCAGCTCCTGCTGCGGTTATCATAGAGTGCTCAGACTCCATGGTCGTCATCCGGCTGTCCATCCGGCCTTCGCCAATCCATTGGGCAATGGTTTCGATAATCTCGGTCTGAGGGGTAATTGGAAAGGCTGGTATATAGTCTATTCTGGCAAGACGGGCACCCCAGGCCGCAGCTCCGTTTCCTGTTAAGAGCTTGCGTATCACGAGATCTCTCCTTCCTGTGTGGGTTCAGGTATAGCATCGATGGCATGAAGAGGACATTGCGCCAAGCAGATCAGGCAACCTTTGCAATGCTGGTAGTCGATCTGCGGATATCCTTTGGCATCAAGGCTGATGACGCCGTCAGGACAATAGATATTGCACAACGCACACCGATTACATTGTTGAAGGTCAATGACCGGCCGCAGGCTACGCCAAACACCGGTTTTCACATTAAGAGTGGTGGCTGCCGCATGGATATAAGGGGCTGAAGTACCGGCATCCTCAAAAGGCAGATCTATCCAATTGGGACTTTCATAAGAATCTGCTGACGGATCTTCTGTTTCTGTTGTACACCCTGCATATGCTTCTATTTGGTCATAAGCATTCATCGCTGCGGCAAGGCTTTCTTCGACAATTACCTTTCCCAGCGGCTGGAGCTGCTCGTGGATGGCTTCCTCTAAAGCACTTTTGGAAATTACCCCTACCAGTTGGGCAGCGGCACCAACACATGCAACTCCCAGCAAGGGAAGGCCTGCGTGGCCTTTGACTGCTGCCTGAGTGCTAATTGAAAGAACCAGCCCTTGCAGGTTGAGTCGTTTCTTCCATAATTCCGTGGCCTCGTCAGTTGCGATAAGAAGGACTGTTCCTTCCGTCACTCCCGGCAAAACACCGGCTATCGGCAAAAGCAAGAGGCTATCATCGGTTACAATGACAAGATCAGGCTTATTGATGATGCCCCGCTCGTTGATGATTTTTTTAGAGGCCCGAACAAAAGCAAATATAGGGGCGCCACGGCGTTCCGCACCATATCGGGGAGAGTCCTGGACCTCATAGCCTTCCAGAAAGAAAGCTGTTCCCAGAATGCGACTGGCGGTCTTTATGCCCTGTCCCCCTCGTGCATGGAAGCGGATACGAAACATTTCGTGACCCTCTTTTTCTAAACCGTCAATTTTTAAAACAAAGACCAGCGCCTGCAACTCATGGCCTTCTTCACCCTCCGGATAGAAAGGGCCATAGCTGATTCTCTGGGTGGTACCTTTTTGTTGGCGGCCTCCTCTAATACCTGCAAGGTGTTCTCCCGAATCTTTTCTTCGATGGTCTGAAAAGCCAGTGTTTGGGTTCCACCATGATATTCCACCGCAGCGCAGATGACACCACCGGCATTAGCGATAAAATCCGGAATCATAAGGACACCGCGCTCATGGAGAATTTTTTCCGCTCCCGCGGTAAAAGGAATATTAGCTCCCGGGGCAACCAGTTTCGTTTTCAGCCGATCTACATTATCCTCGTTGACTACATCCGGCCTTGCAGCAGGAATCCAGATATCGCACTCGATATCGATCACTGCCTCGCGATCCGTTTTTTCACCGTCTGAATAATCAACCACGCTTTCCCCGGCACCTTTCAGCTCGATTAGCCGAAAGACATCAAGCCCCCTGGGATTGTAAATCGTTCCTCGCGAATCTGCCGCCCCTATCAGCACGGCGCCCTTTGAAGTCAAAAACTGAGCAGCATGTTTCCCCACCGAGCCAAATCCCTGAACAACGATGCGAGCTCCCTTGAGATCGAAGTCACAGAATTTCAGGGCCACATCCACAGAGTGACTGAGACCAAAACCAGTAGCTCCGATCTCGTCCAGAGGAATACCCCCGACCTCCCGAGGCAATCCCACAGCTCGATCGATCTCGTCCTTCACCCAGGCCATACATGTCTCATCTGTCCCCATGTCTGGACCCGGGATGTATTCAAGAATGTCCCTTATGGCGCAGGCAAAGGCACGTATCAGGCGCTCTTTTTTATCTATGGCCATCTTTGGGTCGGCATAAATCACCGCTTTTCCGCCCCCATGAGGCAACCCGACAGCAGCGTTTTTAAAAGTCATCGACCTGGCCAGCCGAAAGGCTTCTTCCGTACTGACATCGGAGGCCATGCGCACCCCTCCGATGGAAGGCCCACAAGCGACGTTATCCACTACGAGGACAGCCCTTAGCCCGACCGATGGTTCAAAAATGTGAATGACTTTGGCTGGTCCCATCTCATCCGCAAACCTGAATATGTCCTCCATTTTAAAAATCCCCCAGATCCTGCAAGTAATTCAAGCCCCTTCACTATGAGCGTATGGCCCTTTGAGTAACAATTGAATCGTCTTGGATATCCCTGATTTCGTACATAATTTATCTGTTGGTGTCAACTTTTTTGTACCAGTACGCCATATCCCTGTATAACCTAAGTTGAATTCCTTAAGCAAAACTCAGGAAATAAGGGCTCGGTAAAAAATAACTTGGTAGAATTTGCGCCCAAATTTGCCGTAGATTTAATCGATCCGATTGAGCAAAACCGCAGGAATAGCGAGTTATTTAGAGGCCAATTTTACTAAGATCAGGTGCGAATGAAGATCGGTTAAAGATATGGTGAAGTTGGGATGCAAAAATGCCAAGTTATTTTTACCGAGCCCTAAGATAATTATTTGACTTTTAAGAATATATTCATTAATAAAAAAATTAAGTGGCTTGGAATAGTAAAAACATAGGTAACTACTCAGGTGGATAGGCTGAAGGCTGAAGACTGTTAGGAAAAAGCGCATTTTGAAGCCATGTTTGGTGCAAGAATCAGATATTTCCGCCGAAGTACGGCAATCGTGCTCTTCTGACCCCTTCAGCCTAAACAGCTTCAGCCT
>JAIVWD010000074.1:4962-11680 GCA_049190315.1 Deltaproteobacteria bacterium
TAGAATATAACCTAAGTTAAGAGTCCAAAGTTCTGTCATTCCTGCGAAGGCAGGAATCCATAACCCATTGATTTTGCTGGATTCCCGCCTTCGCGGGAATGACGGTTCGGTCAATAGGATATTTCTTTAAAATTCATGGGGTTAGAAAGAACTATGGACTCTTAAGTTAGGTATAAAGGAGTTGAAAAAGGATGAAGAAAACAGTTGGTATTATTACGCTTGTTTTTGGATTGCTGATTTATGCAAATGAGTCTTACGCTGTTGATGTTGAAGCTTTTATAAAAGCCGGCACAATTGACTCTGATGAAGAGAATCATTCTATGGCAACCGGCCATAAGGTAATGCTTGGCGTCGGCATTAGAGTTTCTACCGGCAAAAGATTACTTCAGCAATTAACTGCTGAATATTGGACAATGGCTGAGCCAGTTGATGACGACAGGGAATTCCCTCATGATGGGCTTAGCTTTATTTATGAAATAAGCTATTTGTTTAGCGATAATAACCTCGACTTTTATCCCTATATCGGCATAGGTCTTGAGAGGTGGAGAAGGAATTCTCCTGATGAGGGAGATCAAGACAGGTATTATGGCGATTTATATTTTTCGGAATTTACAGCCGGCATCGGAACAAAATACAAAAGCTATTATTTTAAAGGTGGAGTCCTCTTGCCTTTCTGGTCTGATACTGACAGTGGTCAAAGGCCTGATGGAAAGTTAGGGTTTACGTTAAATGCCGGCTATCTCTGGAAAAAGTTTGATTTAGGGGTATTTTTCAGGGAGTCAAACTTTGGCAGTGACGGAAGCCAGCCCGATTTTCAGTTGAGGCAATACGGACTTATCATAGCATATAGGTTTGCATAGTTAGTGCCCGAACGAAAACTAAAAAATTTTTTCAAGTTCAAGGAAGGCGCAAATTTTAACCACAGGAATACAGCTTAGCTCATAGCTGATGGCTCTTAAGCTCATAAGATAAATGGTATAACAGCTTATCAGCTCAGCAGCTTATCAGCTAACATAGCCTGACGCAGAAATTGGGAAAATTAGCAGTTTTCGTTCAGGCACTAGTTAGGACATCTGTTCAGCCACTCCAGCAAACGCGTATAAGCCGCACCGCAGGGTTTGCGGGTTAGGCAAAAGACTAGTGTCCTGTCATCTATGTAGTGTCGCAAATATGGCCGTCATTCCCGCGAAGGCGGGAATCCAGTATTTCTGACTACTTCGGTGCTTCTGGATTCCCGCTTCCGCGGGAATGACGAGTGCCTGGTACGATATTTCACGCGTGACACAACACTGGTTTTCAACTTCTTGTGGCATAGAGAAAAATTATGAAATTCGGAAATTATGAATGTTATTCTGTTGAAATGGGCAGATTTTCACTGGACGGGGGCCCCATGTTCGGAGTGGTTCCCAAGGCTTTGTGGGAAAAGAAGATTGCTGCCGATAATAAAAATCTCATTCAATTGACAACAAGATCTCTTCTTATAAAAGGTGAAGGAAGAACAATTCTTGTAGATACAGGTTTGGGTAACAAGTTCTCGGAAAAGCTGAAAAAAATATACAAAATTGATGAAAACTCGACAGATATAGATTTGGCATTAGCAAAATATGAATTAACCTGCAGCGACATTACAGATGTTATTATTACACACCTTCATTTTGATCACACAGGTGGTTCAACGTCTATAAAGGAAGGGAAAACTGTCCCGACTTTTCCGAATGCAACATATTATCTGCAAAAAGAACACTGGGAATCCGCAATCAAACCAAATGCCGGAGATGCGGCAAGCTATATGAAAGAAGACTTTATGCCTTTGGAGGAATATGGGGTTTTAAAGCTTATAGAAGGCCAAAAGGAATTATTTAAAGGTATTGATATTATTGTAACCCAGGGTCATACGCTCGGCCAGCAACATCCGCTTGTAAAAGGCAAAACAAATTCCCTGTTTTTTTGTGCGGATCTTATTCCCACATCAGCGCATCTGCCCTACCCCTGGCATATGGCATACGATAACTACCCTGTAACCATAGTTAGTGAAAAGGAAAAGTTTTTAAACAGAGCATTAAAAGAAAAATGGATACTTTTCTTCGAACACGACCCTGATATTGTTGCCGCCGGCATACGACAGGGGGAAAAAAATATAGAAATAGACGAAAAGATAGATATCTGATCAAAACAGGCGAATCGATTGCTTTTGCAAATAGACAAAAAAGATGATAAAGCAAGGCTGTGCTGGTGCGAGATACGCATGAATCATTGGGAATCAATTTCCGTTATCCGTTTAATAAGATACAAATAGTGTAACGCTATTATTGTCCCACCTCATCATGGAAAGCACATAAATACCCTTAAAAATCAAAGAGATGTGGACATAAGGCATTTTTCATCACTGACAAAATACTGTAACGCTTGTGCCTTGTTCCATGCATTTGCTGGTTTTGAACCTTTTTTAGCGGGTTGTTTTTTGCTGGGGGCATAAAAATTCAGAGGGTGGATTATTCTATGTGCATCTATTCCGGATGTTGTGAATATGGCGCAGGGATTTTCTATGAGGATGAAACTGGCAGTGGGGACTTAATGGGGAGGCAGGTCAGAAAGAAATTCCAATGCGAGGTTGACGTCAACAAAGCTGCAATTTAACTCATTTGCTCTGTCCCGACAATCTGTGCAGATCTCTTTGAACTTTCGCATGTCGCCTTTTGCAGATACGTAAATCTGTTCTATTGCATCAGACTCAAAGTCTTTGTATTCAATAATGAAGTCCTCCACCACGATCGGGTACAAAATAAGCGTTTTGAGACGGCTCAGTATGTCGGGATATTCACTGGTAAGAAAGGTTCTGACCTTTGGCAGTCCCGCGAGGACAATGGGAACATCTGCATCGATGATTCGTTTCAGGTATGGCCATACCCGGCGGTCCAGGTCATTGGCCTCGTCAATAATAATGAAAAAATCCGTGAGGCTGCATATCGTTTTCAGGTATTTGGGCGTGCGCCGGTATGTGGCTGTCGTGTCATAGTTCAAGTCTTTAAGGATGGAGGAGAGAATTTCATGGATGTTAAACAGGGATTCTACCCACACCCCGTGAAGTTTTTTGGGCTTCAGCAACTTTAAGAAACGAGTTTTCCCGACACCGTAATCGCCCTCGATCAGCACGCTCTGGCCTCTGTAAATTCGGTTGTAGATTGCGCTCAGATACGAAATTCGGCGTTTGTCGTTGATGAAGCTCTCTTTTCGTTTCATGCTATTTTTCTCCATATGAGGCGTAAGGGGCTACATAGGTTCTTCGCTGCTGCCTTTCGCAATCCAGAAGAAAGGCATTGAACATGGCAGCGCCAATCTTTTCCCGGGGCTGGTTCAGTTTGAGCAGAAAGTTTCTGTATCTTCTCTTGTTGCGATTGTAGATCTCTTTGGCTGTGGTAAGTGTTAATCCGTTTTCTTTCTTTTCTATTAAAGAGACTCTATCAATCACCATCCCCTGTTGTTCCAAGAATTTTGTGATAAGTTCCACCTCGTTTGACTCAATTTTGTGCTCAGGGTAAACCGGTTTTTCAAAGGGTTTCTGACAAAGGGCCTCGCCAAGCAGAAGGCCGTTGTCCTTGTACTCGAAAATGAACAGTTTATCTGCAAAACACGAGATATACACTTTCGTGCTTTTGTGTTTGCTGAAATTCTCAGCACCTGCTGCCACATAGTATTTCCTGTTGCCAAACGTGATGGTTCCCCTATTCGACACCGTAGCTTTGATTCGACGAAAGCCATATTTGGCAAACTCTTTTACATCAAAGGACGAAAATACAATGGGGCTGACTTCCGACAAATAATTCTCAAGCTTTTGTTCGGGGATCCATGTTGTTGTCATGCCGTTTTCTGAAAAGTAGTGTTTCAAACCGTTGTGTTCCTTGCGGTAGGTTTCAAGGATGTTGTGTTTTCTCAATTCCTCAATACCCACGTCAAGAAGGGTAACTGTGATCTTCTCTTTCTTGCTGTTTTTAAAAACATACCCTGGTTCGGTTTTGACGATTTTGTTTTCAAACGCCTTGATGATTCGGATTTCAAAATTGTGAAGACTGCGATGGGACGATTCCAGGTGAACCTTGTCTTTCGGGGCGCAGACTCTTGAGAAGTCCGGTTCCATGTAAAATCCCCCAGGCAGTGAATGCTTCAGGTTCAAGGCGTTAATAGAGCGTTTCAGGTTCAGGAACCCTTTGGCGTTATCCGGCCTGAGTCTGATTTTTTTCTCCGGAAAGGGCGTACTCAGTAAAAATTTGGTAAAGAGATCAACGGCATTCCAGCTGCTTTCAGAAAAATAGAAATCCAGAACAAACATGTGCCGTGAACCGGTATCATAAAATTCAATGACCTGCGGCTTTTTCCACATTCCATTTTTGTCCCTGATCTTAAGGTATCTAAAGGCACACCCGTCCACCTGAATCAGATCAAATACAGGTTCGGCGTTGAAGCAGTGTTTTACCACCACCTCTTCTTCGTCAAAATCAGGCTTTTCCAGATATGGCTTCAGGTTTTCCGCTTTGACACAACGCCTCAGAGCTGTCAGTGAGATGCTTTTATTGAACTCCTCCTCAAGCCACAGGTGATAGTTTTTGACGGTTCGAGCCTTGCGGGTAATGAAGATAAAGTCTTCACTTAGCGGATCAACTGACGCCTTCACCATTTCGATGAACCGTTTCCTGACTCTAATATCAAGCGATCTCGGACGTCCGCTGCACTTTCGGCCCTCAAAAATCCCCCTGCCGGCAAGCAGAAGCGGACCTGGTATCAAACCGGTTTTCCTGTACTGATCAGTGTAGTATTTTTTTACCCGCCGTTTGGCGGATCCGGTCTTGTTCATGATCTTTTTATGCAGCAATATCAGAAACTGATCATCTAACGGCAAATTGGAAATCTCAGACAAAACATTACTGTGTGTCATTTTGCCTCACCCTTAAGCGACGTGCCGGACATTATTTTTTCTTTCATAACCCTGTTCCAGAACAGACTGGCTTCCCGCGAAGTCGATTGCCATCCGTCACTTTGTGCTTGACGGATCTGTTCGAGCATTGCCAGAGTTGCCTCCTTATAGGTGTCGCTTATGATCCCCGTAAGATCTGCCTGCGTGCCATGGTTGCCGGTTATGCTGGAAGCGATGTATTTCCTGATGTTCAGGGCAGACAACTCCATGCCTGTCATCAAAAAATCGCGCCATATTTTACGTTGAACAGCAGGATCCAGAGGGGCCAGCGAACGGACCTGGGACTCGTTTTCAGGCAGAATGTCCCCAATTGGGGACAAGTTGTCGATGACGTGACACGCTTCAATAAACCGGTATGCCTGGGATTTGCCTATTTCCCACCTGGCTCTGGTATACGCCTCAAAGGTCTTGAACAAAAGAAAACGGTATAGCTTGTCATCGCAGATTTCCTTAAGGGCTTTGCCGATTACGTAAAAACTGCGCCGGTTCTTATCAATCACCTTTTCCAGTGTGGTCAGCCGCTCCTTTTGCATTATGACGCCCCTCCTGATACAGGCTTGCCAATACGATTGAGCATCTCTTTCAATGCGTGCCGCCTATCATCACAATGAGCAGGTGATGACAATTGTTTCAGATAATTGACGCTTTCAACAAAACCAACCCCTTTTACAATCATGACAAGATCTATGGGGTTGAAATTCTTTTCACAGCGAAAGCACCTTGCCAGATTGGTAAACAGATTGGTTGCGGTTTGAAATTCATTGCAAACCGGACAAAGAAATCGAAAAACACCGTCGCTTTGTTTTACCGGAATATTCAGCACATTCTCAATCAACGCATCAACAGGAACGGTATTTCTCAGTTCAAATAACTCTCGGGCAGAAAATCGTCGTTTCATTGGGCACCTCAACAGGTTATAGGTTTATAAGTGCAGCCCCTGCCAAAGAAAGACGGCACGGGCCGATTGCCAAAAAGCAGGTTCATACTATCCTAAACCCAAATTACTGTCGATTGCCTCTTAAAAACCCGTAGCGATTAGTCTATCCATATCACTATTGTTTACAATATGTTATCCATGCCATGCCTCTTAAAATCATATTTCGATTAGTCTGTCGATATCGCTAATATAAACAAAGAGTTAGTCTATTGATGCCTCTTGAAAACCTTAAAGGGATAGTCCTGAACATTGTACCGGAAACAAATCCTTTTGGATCAGGTGAAGCCAGCCGAATTGTCACTCATGCGCACCAAAAGCTGTTCGGCAAAATAGTCCATAATGACCAGATTTCTTATTCCGAATTCGCTCAGGATTATGTCACGCGGAAGAATTGGCCGAATCCGGCATTCAGGTATAGGAATCTTTTGTGTGACAGGTTGTAAAGCATCTGTTTCAGGTGGGGGCTTACCGACTTTTTCCAGTTTTTTGTTCAGGTAATTGCTTTGGAAATATTCTTTGTTTTTTTTGTTCCATTTTGCACATTGTCTTCGATGGTGTTCTCGTCTGCATTCAGGATTGTCACAGGTTTTTTGGCGATTTTTTTGACGGACATCAGGGAGAAACCACTTGCGGCAAATGCAACAGGGACGTTTTCGAGGGGAAGATTTTGACATTGTATTTTCTCCGTTGGTAAAGTAATACAAATAAAATTCTTTCCCAAAGCATTGAAAGGTAATTTAAAAAACGAGGCGTTAAAGGCTGCGTTTGCGGCGGGGTCTGCAGGGTATTTTTTTCAGAGGACGAGGGCGGGG
>JAIVWD010000075.1:0-11620 GCA_049190315.1 Deltaproteobacteria bacterium
CCTAAAGTTAAGGAATTCCGCCATTTTATATAGGTTCTTTAGTGGTATCAATGTACAAAGGATACAAACTCTCTCTATTTTTGGATTATCAATTAGCACGCCGAAGGCGTACCACAACTTTAGGCACTTTAATATACTTTAGCTCACTTTAGGCACTTATAACTTGATCGCAACATATAGTGTGTGTTTAATTCAATGAGCACAAGAAAAAACTAGCGAAACGTAAGATTGATGGAATCTGCGGTTAAAATAGTAATTTCAGCCTCAAGAAGAACAGATATACCTGCATTTTACATGAAGTGGTTTATGCAGCAGATTAAAAATGGCCACTTTGAGGTGGTGAATCCGTATAACAGGCATGTATCAATCGTGCCGGCTACTCCGGATAAGGTCCATACCATTTTATTCTGGTCGAAAAATTTTGGGCCTTTTATAAAAAGCGGATTCGGAGAAAAGCTTAGAGAAATGGGATATAATGTTTATTTTAATTTTACCATAAATTCCAGGGAGCCATTGCTTGAACCTAATGTGCCTGCTTTAGAGGAACGCATTCGTCAGCTAAAATATCTTTGCAGAAATTTTGGTGCCGGTTCTATAAGCTGGAGATTTGATCCTATCTGCTTTTATAAGACAAAAGATGGAAAGATTCATGACAATCTTCATGATTTCAACTATATTTCAAGCAAAGCCTCCAAGTATGGCATCAAAAGGTGTATCACCAGCTTCATGGATGATTATCATAAGATTCGAAAAAGAATTGCAAAAATTCCGGGCTTTGCTTTCATTGATCCGCCCATTGAAATAAAAAGCGAAATTGTTTTGAAAATGAAAGATGAGCTGTCTGATAAAAATATCAGTCTCCATACCTGTTGCGAGAAAGAATTGCTGTCAATTCTTCCTGAAAACTCCGGTATTACAAAAAGTTCGTGCATACCAAATGATCTTCTGATGAAATTATTTGGAGGGTCTCTTTCTCTTAATAAAGATTCCGGCCAGAGGATAAAAAATGGGTGTGGATGCAAGGTGTCCGCAGATGTAGGATCCTATAGCCTTCATCCATGCTATCACAACTGCCTTTTTTGTTATGCTAATCCAGCTTCAAGCACTAACCATGCATAAACCCTTAAAAATTGGGTCACTTGTTCTTGATAATTCGGTAATTCTGGCTCCACTTGCCGGTATTACCAATTTACCCTTTCGGCTTTTAGCAAAAGAAGCCGGGTGTGGTCTTGTCTGCTCTGAAATGATAAGCGCAAACGGTCTTGTGCGCGGATCACAAAAAACTTTACAATTGCTTGACTCTATACCTGAAGAAAAGCCTTTATCTGTTCAAATATTTGGAGCCGATCCTTCAATAATGGCTGAAGCTGCTGAAATAGTTGAATCTTCAGGAGCATCTTTACTGGATATTAATTTTGGCTGTTCGGTTAAAAAGGTGGTTAAAACAGGTGCCGGTGTTGTTCTGATGAAAGAGACCGAAAGGGCGGAATCATTATTAAAAGCTGTTCGAAAGTCAGTAAGCATACCGGTTACCATAAAAATAAGGACAGGATGGGATAAATCAGGAGCCCATGCTTTCAGGATTGCAGAAATTGCTGAAGCTTGCGGTGTGGATGCAATTGCCGTGCATCCTCGAACCGCGGTCCAGGGATTCAGAGGCAAAGCAGACTGGTCAATTATAACGGCAGTAAAAAAAATTGTTTCGATTCCTGTAATTGGAAACGGCGATATTATTACTCCGGATGATGCCGTTAAAATGCAAAATGAGACAGGCTGTGATGCAGTTATGATTGGAAGGGCTGCTATAGGCAATCCATGGATTTTTGCTCAGATTTTGGCACTTTCCAGGGGGGAAGAGCCATTTTATGTAGATTTTGAACAACGCTTTAAAGTTATGGTCAAATATGTTCATGAATCAGTAAGATATTTTGGAGAAAAGCGCGCATGCTTTATGATGCGCAGCCGGCTTGGATGGTTTGTTAAAGGATTAAAGTACAGCAGTAAATTCCGTGAGTCGATAAAGGGGATTTCATCAGAAGACGAAGCCATAGATATTTTAAAATCATATATGAGATTTTTAGGCTCATCAATTAGCGCACCTTCGGTGCGTACATAAGTGCCTAAAGTGAGCTAAAGTATATTAAAGTGCCTAAAGTTAAGGAATGCGCCTTTGGCGCTGCCAAATTTAATTTTTTTACCATACAACTTTGCTAATTTTATTTCCGACTGAAGTTATAATCAAGCCCTGAAGATATACAGCACGCCGAAGGCGTACCACAACTTTAGGCATTTTAGGCACTTTAGCTCACTTTAGGCACTTTTTTACTTTATTTTTACTGTACTTCCGACCTTTATGCTTTTGCCTGAAATAAGGGCTGCCTCGGCTTTGTCCGGATAAAGTGCGGTTATCTTAATCTCTCCAATTTTAGGCCCTGGAATGAAAAATTTCTGGCTGTCTTTTCCTTCAAATATATTTCCGCTATCATATACTTCAAGTTTGTCTCCAAGGATAAGACCCGATCTTTTTCCTGAAGATATTATTATTTTGTCATCAAAGCTTGAAATTACATATCCTTTCCAAGGCTGACTATTGACAGCGTAGCAGATTTTTTCGCCTATGGGAATCACTGCGTTTAACAAAGCATCGTTTAATGCCGGTATTTCATTTGCATTGCCGGTTCTGAGATTATAAAGATCTATTTCATCGACCTGGATTTCGTTATCAAAACTGTCGTCGAAAATTTTTGCGCCGGTTTCAGTATCATAGACTTCTACAATAATTTGAAATCGAATAAAGTTATAGGTATCTTTGAACCACAGAATTCCCCTGTTTTCTTTATTTCCGCTTATATCTATAAGGCTTCCTGTGACAATTGCATTTAGACCAAGTTTTCTGCCTGTTTTTGCAAGAACGAGGTTATCAATTCGTCCTGAGGCGAGTTTCGGGAGCACAGCCATTTGATCAGGATATCCTTTATCTCCCGGTTTTATAATAAGGATGTCCGAGCATGTTTCTTTTATGCTTTCGACAAGTTTAATATGAAAGATTTTTTCGAAGTTATTAACGGCCCCCAAAGTACGGTTTTCGAAATAAGTTATTCCAACTTTTTTCTTTAAATCACCTGCAGGGGCTTTTATATCGCCGGCTATTTTTTTTATAGCCGGCAAAAATGAGCATCCTGCAATCAGCGATGCGAAAGAAAATAAAAAGCAGATAGCAATAACGACAAGTATTTGATTAAAAGTCTTTAAATAATAAAGTTTCATTTTTTGTAACAATGTCTTTCAAAGAGATTTTTTTGACAGGATTAACAGGATATTCAGGATTAAAACATCAAAACTCATCCTGTAAATCCTCATCAAAATCCCTTACTTTATGTTTGATTTCAACTTTCCGTTCACCAAAATTAATAATTAACCACTAAAAACCTTGTTTGTTCACTTGAAACAAAATCTTGTTTATCCTGTTATCCTGTCAGAATTTTTTTCAAATGGCTAAAGTGTTACCATTTCCCTCATTATATTCAACGGCAACTTTCGTAGTAATGCCGCCTCTTGCTGTAAAATTTCCTGCAACTTCCATCCATTCAGGATTAAGCACTTCTACCAGGTCGTTTAATATGTTGTTGACCACATGTTCATAGAAAATACCGACATTTCTGTACTGTAACATATAAAATTTCAGAGACTTTAATTCAACAATCTTATTATTGGGTATGTATCTAATTGTTATACATCCGAAATCCGGCAACCCGGTCATCGGGCACACGGATGTAAACTCGGGTTGCTGAATTGTAATATCAATGTCCCTTACCTTGTTATATTTGTAATCAATGGTTTCGAGCACATCGATTTTAACTGTGTCCGGTATTTTTATGTTGTTCTTTACCCTTTTTTCAGGCTGATTGGACATGAGGGTATTCCCCTTTTTGCTTTATAACACTAAAATATTACGAGAACACTGAATTGAGCTATTTTTTACTTGGCCTGCATCAAAATCCTGGCACATTTCTTCGCAAAAAATCGCTTAACTAAAATAATAAAGAATAAATTATGATCTGTCAATTAGACTATTTTATTAAAAAAATCGAAAGAAAGCGGTTTTTTTATAGAAACTAAATAGTTATCATAATTGCAATCCATAATCAGGGTTTGTGTTGCAAAATAGTGTTTACAAAATTGCACTTATTTTATATATAAATACAGTTTTGTGCCTTTAATCACTAATTCATATGCCAGATTTTACGTAAATTCAAAGGGGTTGTTATGGGAAAAAAGAGCTTGATCAAATCTACCACAAAAAAGAAGACTAAATCTGCAAAAAAGGATGAGGTAAAGAAGACTGCTAAAAAGGCCAAAGTTGCAGCAAAAGCCAAAGCCGCGGTCAAAGCAGAAACAACAGCTAAAACAAAGGCAGCAGCCAAAATAAAAAAAACAACAACTAAGGCAACGGCAGCGGCCAAAACTATCAGCAAAAAAACCGTTGCAACAGCAAAAAAGAAGGTCTCATTAAAGGATCTGATTTTAAAGAAGTTTGAGGCCTGGAAACCGGCTGAGATTTTCAGGGCTGCCGTGGATGAGGAATATTTAAAAAATTTTGCTTCACCGCCGATTGTTTCGGGCTTGAGTGATAAAGAAGCCAAGAGAATAAAAAAACTATTGCTCAAGAAGAGAGACATGGCGACTATCAGAGCTGAGATAAAGAAGGAAACTGCTGAAAGAGAGGCGGCCGAGAAAGCCGCAGCGGAAAAAGCAGCCGTTGAAAGAGAAGCCGCAGAAAAGGCTGCCGTTGAAAGAGAAGCCGCAGAAAAGGCAACTATGAAAAAGGTAATTATCGGTCTTGCGTCTGGTTTTATTATTTTGGTTGCACTTATTTTCAGCGCAAGTTCTTCGAATAACAGTAAATATTATATTAAAGAAAAAGCTGGAGTACTTGAGATCTGGCAGGGCAGATATGCTCCACTGGGCGAAGAGTGGATGATGAGTCTGCCCGGAGTGCCGTTGCCCGAGCAAATTAATGCTGTTTATTCTGAAACCGAAGTATTTCCTCTTATTTTCAATTATTATATCGACAAAGCAGACGCTATTTCAGCCATGTCGGATACTCCCGATTATGTGGCTATAAAGTCATACCTGAATGAAGCCTTGTTATTTGCAACAACAGGTGATCTTCGCAAAAAAGCTTATAGCCGTTTAAATGACATTAAGTTTAATGATTTAATGTATAAAGCAGGTGTAGCTGAAAGCAGAGGCGCTGTTTCGGATCTTGATGAAGCAATAAGATATCTTAACACGGCGTCATTGTTGAAGGTTGGTGCCGGCAAATCCGATGTAGTGAAACAGAAGCTTGAATCAATAAAAGAACAAAAGGCGGAGATGATAGAGGCTCAGGTGGCTGAAGAAGCAACGGGTACTGCTTCCGTCAAATCCGATGTGGTAAAACAGAAGATTGAGTCAACAAAAGAACAAAGTGCAGAGATAAAGACTCCAATGATTGAAGGATCAACGGATTCTGTTTCCGCCGAACCTGATGTGGTGGAACAAAAGATTGTGTCAGCAGAAGAACAAAGTGCAGAGATGATAGAGGCTCAGGTGGCTGAAGAAGCAACAGTCTCTGCTCCAGCCGAATAAATGTAAAACCACTAAGGTGGATAGGCTGAAGCTCCCTGACAGCCTTCAGCCTATTCACCCTATATGCCCTAAAAAGCCTTCAGCCTTCAGCCTTCTACCTTCAGCCTATCCCTTATACAAATGGCACCACACCTGGCGCATGCCTGTTTTTGATTCTTGTGGTTCTATATTTCCGCATATATCCATAACTTCCGGACAACGAGTGTGGAAGCGGCATCCTGGCGGAGGTGAAGAGGGAGAAGGAGTTTCTCCTTTGAGGACAATCTTTTTCTTTTTATAGATTCCAGGTGTAGGAACAGCATTTATTAGAGCTTTTGTATAAGGGTGCATCGGATTGTTTATTATATCAGAGGCAGGCCCTTGCTCAACAATTTTTCCAAGATACATAACCGCTATACGGTTTGCTATGTTGCTTACTATACTTATATCATGGGAGATGAAAATATATGAGAGATTATAGCTGTCCCTGAGATCCAGCAGAAGGTTTATGATCTGGGCCTGAACAGATACATCAAGGGCGCTGACAGGTTCGTCGCATACAAGCAAATCGGGTTTTAAGGATATAGACCTTGCAATGCTGATTCGCTGGCGCTGTCCACCGGAAAATTCATGAGGATAACGGTATATTGAGTTTTCATCGAGTCCGACCTCTTTCATAAGCCTTTTTGCATGATCTTCCTTATTGTTTTTTATTATCTTATATTCGACAAGCCCTTCTGTAACAATATCAAGAACATTCATCCTGGGATTTAGAGAGGTTAAGGGATCCTGGAAAATCATCTGTATTCTTTTTCTCATTTTTCTCATTTTTTTCCGCTTGAGATCAAGAAGATTCTTGCCTAAAAAAAGTATCTTTCCTTTTTGAGGTTTTTCCAGTCTTAACAAGGTTCTTCCGAGCGTTGTTTTCCCGCATCCTGACTCGCCGACAAGGCCAATCGTTTCTCCTTTGTATAGATGCATAGATATTCCATCAACAGCCTTAACATATCCCACCGTCCTCGCCATGATGCCGCGTTTTATTGGAAACCAGGTTTTAAGATCTCTTATTTCAAGTATCGGTGCGGACATAAGTGCCTAAAGTATGTTAAAGTGCCTAAAATGCCTAAAGTTGTGGTACGCCTTCGGCGTGTTTATCTGTAAGAAAACACGCTGTTTTGTGGCCATTGCCGAGATCAACAAGCTGTGGTTTTTCTTTTTTGCATCTATCAAAAGCCTGTGGGCATCTGTCGCGGAAATAGCAACCGGACGGATAGTTGAAAGGTGAAGGCACATAGCCATGAATGGGCATCAGCCTTTCGGTCTCAGTTGATAACTTTGGAACAGATTTGAGAAGTCCTTTGGTATAAGGATGTGCCGGTTTTGAGAAAATATCGTTTATATTTCCTTCTTCTACTATCCTGGAAGCATACATTACAACTGCCCGGTCGCACATTTCCCAGATAACACCTATATCATGAGTAATTAAGAGTATAGAAGTATGGCTTTGTCTCAGTTCCTTTATCAATTCAAAAACCTGAGCCTGGGTGGTTACATCCAGTGCGGTTGTAGGTTCATCAGCTATAACGAGATCGGGCGTCAGCATAAGAGCCATTGCAATAATAACCCTTTGCTGCATACCGCCTGAAAGCTGGTGGGGGTATGAAAACATCCTTTCTCCTGCATCAGGAATACTTACTTTTTCAAGCCAGCTTTCAGCAATGTTCCAGGCCGTTTTTTTACTTATATTCTTATGCAGCATGAGGCCCTCTATCATCTGCTGTCCGATTTTGTGAAGGGGGGACAGAGCTGCGGCCGGTTCCTGAAAGATCATGCTGATAGCATTTCCCCTTATTTCCTTCATTTTCCGGATATCCAGCTTTAACAGATCCTTGCCGCTGAATATTATCCTGCCTTTTTCAATCCTGCCTGCCGGTGAAGGAATAAGACGCAGTATGCTGAGAGCGGTTACAGATTTGCCACACCCTGATTCGCCGACCAGTCCGACTATTTCATTATTTTTTACATGAAATGAGACATCATCGACCGCTTTAAAGACACCTTCGTCAGTTTCAAAGCTGACAGTAAGTTTATCGATTTCCAGCAATTTTTTTTTCATTATTGTAATCGTTTACCTATTAAAAAAGTACCTTTAGACAGGATAAACAAGATTAAATGTAATAGTTCTGCCACTAAGACAAAGCACAAAGGCACAAAGCAGGGATCTGATTGATAAGTTGAGGAATTGCGAAAAATCCCTAAATCTCTAAATTATTAATTTTGAGAAAATTATATTATAATCTTGGTGTCTTAGTGCCTTTGTGGCTGAACTTTTACCATTATTCAATCCTGGTGAATTTTTTTGGATCATATGCGTTCCTTATTCCTTCACCAATGAAAACCCCTAAAAGCATAACTATAAATAAAGAAAGAGATGGATATAGTATAAGCCACCACGCCCATCTGTATTGCTGGGCCTGAAAAAGAAGTTCACCCCAGCTCGGAGTCGGCGGCGGAAGTCCGAACCCAAGATAGTCAAGGGCAGTGAGTGCTCCTATGGCACCAACCAGAGAGAAAGGGAAAAACGTGATAACCGGTACCATGGCGTTTGGAAGAATATGTTTAAAAATTACTTTGCGCGAAGATATGCCCGTGCAAACAGCAGCCTCTACAAATGTTTGTTTGCGCAGGCGGAGAAATTCCGCCCTGATATAATAAGAGATTCCTATCCAGTTGAAAAGTCCATAGCAAAACAAAAGTAGAGTAAAGCTTCTTCCATAGGTTGAGCCCATAAGTATCATAATATATAGAAATGGAAGTGCGCTCCAGATTTCAATAAGACGCTGGCAGGTTATATCAATAGCCCCTCCATAATACCCCTGAACAGATCCGGAAATAATGCCGATCGCCATTGAGCTGAACACAAGCATCAGGCCGAAGCTGATTGAAGTTCTCATACCATAAAGAATCCTGGCAAATACATCTCTGCCTGCTCCATCAATGCCCAATATATGGCCTTCAGAAGGAGCGAATGGAAAGCGGACATCTTCCTTGATAACATCAATGAGGTATATTTGGCTTCTTATGGTTAGTGTTATTTGATCCACGGGATTTAAAAAGCGTGTTTTGACAAGCTTGAGCAGTAATTCTTTATCCAGGACTGAAAGCTCTTTCCAGATTTCATATCCATTTGATAATAAATTATTCTGAATTAGTTCGAGTTTTCTGTTAAAAACCAGCTTCAGGACTTTTTGATCTTTTTGCGCAACTTCTCTTAATAGAAGCCTGACGCTTTTTGGCGGCTTTTTTCGTGGAGAAAAAGTAGAAAGCGACACCTCTACTTCCATCCCGTCATAACTTTTAGTTATATGAGTAATCCGGGGGGCTTCGTTGTTTGCGAATCGTTTTTCAACTGCAAGCTTTAACTCTTTTGGGATTATGAAGTATTCGTTAATGACAAGATCCTTTACTTCCCTTTCTTCCCTGCTGATAAATAAACCAAATGAGTCGGATCTTTCAATTGAATAATCTTTTCTTATATTGACAGTGCCGATTTTTGGCAGGGGTGTTAAATCAATTGTTACATTGTCTGAAACCGCAATCGATTCAGGATCAATGCTTTCAAAAGGTCCATAGGGAACCGGCGGAAAGATCATAAAATTGTCAGGGTTTTCTTTAAAGGAAGAAAGAGTATTTAATTTTTTGTAATCAGGTTTTGTTTTATTATTTCCTGTAAATATATCTTCGGAATAGTATTTAAATAAAGGATAATAGGATTTTTCGTTAAACCTGACATATAAAGGAGCGTTGTTGCAGATCAGTTCGGAGCCAAGGCTGATAAGATAAAGAATCGCCAGTATCCAAAGCGAGAGATAGGCACGTTTCATTTCCTTGAAACGCAAAAACCTTTTCCTGGCTATCGGATTTTTGTAATCATTAAAAATCATTGCTGATTATATTATCAAGTTAGATCTTTCAAAGAGACTTTTTTGACAGGATTAACAGGATATTCAGGATTAAAACATCAAAACTCATCCTGTAAATCCTCATCAAAATCCCTTACTTTATCCTAAGTTGAGCGATTTTTTGCGAAGATATGTGTTGAGATCTTGATGCATAAGGATTTGCAAAAACCGCAGACATACCCGTGGATATGTAGAGGATTTTTGCGAAGCCTTTATGCGCAAGAGATCAGCGCAGATTGAGTAAAAAATCGCTCAATTTAGGTTTATGTTTGATTTCAACTTTCCGTTCACCAAAATTAATAATTAACCCTAAAAACCTTGTTTGTTCACTTGAAACAAAATCTTGTTTATCCTGTTATCCTGTCAGAATTTTTTTCAAAGGGTTAAAGTGTTACCGCTGATTCAGTTTTTCTGAAAATCTATTCTTGGATCTATAAGGATATACAGGAAATCCGAAAAGATATTTCCGATAAGCCCAAGAACTGAAGTGAGCGAAAGAATTCCCATGAAAACAGGATAATCCCTGCCCACAATTGCCTCAAGACTCAGACGTCCCATCCCCGGTATCTCAAAAACCTGCTCGATAATAACAGACCCTGCAAACATAACAGTTAAAATGGAGCCAAAGCCGGTTGCAATAGGGATTAAAGAATTGCGAAAAGCATGTCCCCATATTGCCCTTGTAAAGCTTCCTCCTTTTGCAAGGACAGTCCTTATATAATCTTTACTTATTTGCTCAAGAAGTGAGTTCTTCATGAGCAGAGTCAGGATTGCGAAGTTCCCGATTACATAGCAGAGCACAGGAAGAAACATGTGCATAAATATATCCTTTGTCTGCTCCCAGAATGTCATTGCAGCGAAATTATCCGAGTAAAATCCGGATACGGGAAAAAAATCCCACAAACCTTCCACCGTACCGCAAAAAAGCATTTTAAGCACCATTCCGAAAGCAAAAGGAGGAATTGCATACCCCACAAAGATGACTAAGCTTGAACCAAGATCAAACATTTTATTATGACGCAAGGCTTTTAATATGCCAAGCGGGATGCAGGCAAGATAGGATAATACAAAGCCTGCAACCCCAAAGATAAGTGAGACCTTAAAACGCTCCTTAATTAATTGCCATGCGGTTTTGTTGGGGAATTTATAGGATTCCATTTTCATTCCCAGCCTGTCTGTCACAAGCCATTTCCAGTATCGCTTGTAAAATGGTTGATCAAAACCAAAATGAGCTTCTATGGCTTTCCGCTGTTGAATAGAAATGGATGCATGGGCTCCGGCTCCTCTACTTAATTCACCAGCGCCTATCCCTTTCATCTTCATGATAATCTGCTCCACAGGGCCGCCGGGTACAAACTGTATAAGCCCGAAACACAAAATAGTAATTCCAAGAAAAGTCGGGATTACAAGAAGAAACCGCCTTATAAAATAGTTCAGCCGTTCCATAAGTTGATTCACCTTAATTTGAGGTACACAGAAATTTACAAACTGCTGCACGTGAGCTTCAGGTATGATACATTCAAAACAGGAAACTGTTTGAGTGCATTAGAAATCGTTAAGAAAGAACCTTGCAGGATCTTTTGTTCATTGTTTATTAATGTCTTGTTAAACTGTTAACATTGTTTTCATTCGGGGCAAGTTCTTTCTTTACGATATCTTATGCGTGAGTTTTTCATGGTTTGAATGTATTATACCTGAAGCGAATATATTTTTAAAAGCCGCGATGTTTCGAGTTTGTAAATTTTTGCGTACAAGAATATGGTTTCAATTTGACTGTTTTACTTTCTAAAGGCAAGCAAAATAGATAAGAAAAGATGCTAAAGGGGGTAAGAATTTATAAAATAAAAAGTAACTATTCAGGTGGATAGGCTGAAGACTGTTAGGAATAAGCGCATTTTGAAGCCATGTTTGGTGCAAGAATCAGATGTTTCCGCTAAAGTACGGCAATCGTGCTCTTCTGACCCCTTCAGCCTTCAGTCTAAATAGCTTCAGCCTGACTACGTGAGTAGTCACGAAATGTTATTAACTATCAAAGGGCTATTCCAATA
>JAIVWD010000076.1:0-11625 GCA_049190315.1 Deltaproteobacteria bacterium
TCAGTCTGCCGTCAGGGCTGAATCTTGAATACCACATCTTTTCAAAGGGTTCTTCCCATGTGTTTCCATTTACACATATGTTGAATTCCCCTTCCCCTATTTTGACGATAGAGGCTATCTTCTCGCCATCGGGACTGATATAAGGCTCCCAGACATCTTCAAACTGGTCTTTCCATTTTGCTGGCTCGGCAAGCATTTTTTCTTTGATTTCCCAGTCCCAGCTTTCAATATTACTCATTTAAAAACCTCCTAACCTTCTCAATCTGTTAATAAAAAACATAACGACCGTTTACGGTTGATCAAAACATAAAAGCAAGAGTCTCATTATTCATTTTAAAAAAACCGTGAACCGTGAACCTCTGAACAAAGTAGTTAAACCTAAGTTGAGCTATTTTTTACTCGACCTGCATCAATCTCTTGCGCATCAAGATCTCGGCACATTTCTTCGCAAAAAATCGCTCAACTTAGGTTAAAGCCTGGCCCAATCATTATGAAATTTCTGCAATCTCTCTATCTGCGATTCTTCCTTTGAACTTGAAATATAATCCACAATATCTTTCAGCACCTTTATGTTAAAAGGCTTTATCATGTAAAAAATCACGCCCTGCTTTCTGATTTTTAATTCCAGACTTCTAGAGTTTCGATCTGTCATAGTAATGATCTTAATATCCGGACATATACTTTTAACCCGCTGAATTAATTTGCAGCCATCAAATGCTTTTGATGAGATACTGAGCAACACAAGATCGAATTTATTATTACTGACCTTCATTAAGGCATCTTCGGCTGAATTAGCAATTTCTATGCTACGGACAAATTTCTCAACGTCTTTTTTAACAGTACTGGCAGCAAAAAAATCATCAATAATCAGGAGATCCATTTTTATCATGTTTTTTTCACAGCGAAGAGCGCGAAGAACAAAAAAAATTATAAAGCATTAATTGTTCGTGTACTTCGTGGTTTAATTTTTCCTTTATGAAAATCTATAGCTCTAAAATTCAGATTAGCAGTATGTTTGGATATTACTTAGCAATGGATGTGCCAAAAATTAAGGGAATATCTATCTATTGGTATTTATAGATGATATTTATATTTATCTGGTATGAATTGTTATAGGGAGAAAAAGATAGACTGACATTAATGACATGAAGGATATAATAATTGAGTTTTACCGCTTGATATAATTTAGTATTTTATATATATGCCACATATGGCATATATTATGACATGGTTAGCTTAAACCTAAATTAAAATGTTTTAATTTTCTGTAAAGAGTTCTTTCGGGTATGCCCAGCGTTTTTGCTGTCTTGCCCCTGTGCCACTTATTCTGATTTAACACTTTAGAAATATAGTCTTTTTCGAACAGCTCCACTGCATCGCGCAGTCCTGCATTTTCTTGCAGCAATTCTTTGCCTGAATCATCAACCTCATTTGCTGCCCTGGAGCCCCGCGGGTTGATAAAATCAAGGCGCTGTATTGTAATATAACGTTTTAAAACATTTTCAAGCTCCCGAACGTTGCCTGGCCAATCATGGTTGTCTATAGCTTCAAATATCTTTACCGGAAGGCTCTGCCTTTCTTTACTATCACAATGAAGTTTTAAGAAATGTTCAACCAGCAAAGGAATATCTTCCTTACGTTCTCTTAAAGGCGGTACAGTAACAGGTATAACATGCATCCTGTAAAAGAAATCTTCCCGCATCAAATTCTTGTTAACCTGTTCCAGCAGGTTTTTATTTGTAGCAGATATAATACGGAAGTCTGAGTATTTAGCTTTATTGCTGCCAACAGGCGTATAACCTCCGCCATCAATAACTCTTAGTAATTTTACCTGCAGGCTGAGATCAAGCTCACTAACTTCATCCAGGAAAAGAGTACCTCCCCCGGCAAGGTCCAGGTATCCATGCTTATCCATGTTTGCCCCGGTAAAGGCTCCCTTTTTATATCCAAAAAATTCACTCTCAAGAAGCGTTTCAGGGATAGCTCCGCAGTTCACGGCAACAAAAACCTTATCTCTTCTATTGCTCATATCATGTATGGCTCTTGCAACCATTTCTTTGCCGGTACCGGATTCACCAGAAATTACCACATTGGCATCGGAGTTAGCCGCCTTTAAAATAAGTTCATATATTTCCTGCATTGGCTGGCTCTTACCTATAATATCTCCAAACTTATATCTCTCCTTTATGGAAGATCTAAGTCTTATGTTCTCATTTCTAAGACGCTCTGTCTCTTCCTGAATTGCAATTTCCTGGAGCCTTCTTTCAGTAATATCCCTGATGGTTGTGAGGACAGCGGGCATGCCTTTCCATTTAATTATATTATGATGCCCTTCTACCCAAAACTCACGTCCTTCACGTGTAATGCAAGGCGCCCTGAAAATTTTTTCATCTGACAGGTCCAACTCAAGCTTACCATAAATTTCCTTTATACCCTGGTCAAAACCACATGAAATCAGATCAACAGCTCTTTTCCCAACAATCTCACTTCCATCAGTATAACCGAGCATTGAAACAAAAGCATCATTCACAAACAAAAACTCTCCGTCCTGAACAAGCGTAACGCCATCAACGACATGCTCGGTAAGCGTTCGGTACCGCTCTTCACTTTCCCTGAGACCCTGCACTGTAAGCTTGTACTCGGTAATATCCCTGAAAATGGTCATTTTCGAGATAGATTTATCTGTGTGAAATATAGGTGAGTGTGAAACATGGTAAACGCGGCCATCCTTAGGGCTAACCAACTCAGTTATGGAATGCTCGCCTTTCTGTATTTTATCGTGAACACACCACTGACACTTTTCGTCAAGTCCGTGCATTAATTTATAGCAGGGAATTCCTTCGATATCAGAAGTTCCAATCCTGTTTATCATGGCTGGATTCATATAAGTTACACGATAATCATTTGAACAAATATAAACAGGATCATTCATAGCCTCCATCATAGAACGGTATTTTTCTTCGCTTTCGCGTAGCGCTTCCTCTGCCCGCTTTCGCTTTTCTATTTCCCGACTAAGCTGGTCGTTTGCCCTAACTGATTCTGCGGTTCGTTCTTCCACTCTCTGTTGGAGCTCGGCATGAGTCTTTTTTAACTCCCTTGAAGCTTCAATTTGTTTCACTGGTTTTACCTTTATGTTTCAAAGACTTTCGCCGCAACAGATCAAGAGCTGTTATCGCAAAAATCATTTTATTTCTTAATCTTTCATTGAATTGAAAATTTAAACGATATGCCTCAACAGAATCTGCTGTGGCAATTCCTATGCAGACCGTTCCAACCGGCTTTTCATTGGTTCCTCCGCCGGGCCCGGCAATACCGCTTGTTGATATACCATAAGTTGCGCCGGCAATACGCCGCGCACCATCTGCCATCTCTTTTGCAGTCTCTTCATGCACAGCCCCGTATTTCTTCAAGGTGGCCTCTGACACGCCAAGCACTTTGATCTTTGCTTTATTTGAATATGTCACACCGGAAAAGAGAAAATAATCAGAGCTGCCTGGTACATTAGTAAGCAGGTTAGATATCAGACCGCCTGTACAGCTTTCAGCAACCGCTATTGTAGCCTTTTCCTTGCGAAGAAGGCTGCCTGCTACAGTTTCCATAGATTCACCGTCGGCAGAAAATGCACATTCGCCGATTTTATTCAATACAAACTCCGAAGCCTTTTCCAGAAGAATATCTGCTCTCTCTTTATCCTTGCCTCGAACATAAAGTTTAACATAAATTACAGGAAACCTGGCACGCAGTCCCAGCTTGATCCCCGAAAACTTCTCTGTCAAACCGGCCAGCCGTTCGTTTACAGAAGCCTCGGTCAAACCAAATGTTGATATGGTCTTTACAAGGCTAAAACTTCTTTCTCCCTTCTGAAGCTTATCTATCCAAGGCAGGACCCCGTCTGAAAGCATCCTTCGCATTTCAGAGGGAACACCGGGAAGAAAGAAAAAAACGCACCTGCCTGTTCTTAGCACAAAGCCAGGGGCTGTACCAACAGAATTGAAAAGACACTCAGCACCCTCCGGCACCATGGCTTGTTTCTTGTTTAAAGCAATAACGTCTCGGCCTTGTGTTTTAAGAAAATTTTCAATACAAGACATTGCCTCTCTGTCGAACACAAGTTCAACGCCTGCCGCCCTTGCGGCCGCCTCTGCTGTAATATCATCTAATGTAGGACCAAGCCCGCCGGTAACCACAGCCATATCAGCACGTGTGCTTATCTCTTTCAAAATAGAAGCTAGAGCCGCAACATCATCACCCACACAGTCATGCCGTACTACCTCTAAACCCGCCTCTTCCAGTTCTTGGGCAATATAGGCGGAATTGCTGTCAATGACAGATCCTGTGAGTATTTCATCCCCTGTTGCAAGAATTTCTGCTTTCATAATTTAATAGTATAGGAATTTCCATTTTTCATCTGGTGAAACATATCACCTTTATTTTATTTTAACAACAAACGGGCTTCTTGATATATTATGAAATATATATTTTGGTTTTTTGTATAGACTTAAGCCGCGTGTGAATTTAGAGCGTGTACCTCTTTATCAAGACGACCCACGAGCATATCTTCTGTTACTTCAAGATCATATCGATTTTGCAAGTTTAACCAAAACTGAGGCGACATGCCAAAAAATCGACCTAAACGCAGAGCTGTATCTGCGGTAATGGCTCTTTTCCCATGTACAATTTCATTAATACGTCTTGGCGACACACTGATGTCCTTGGCCAGTCGATACTGGCTGATGCCCATAGGTCTCAAAAATTCCTCCAACAAAATCTCGCCAGGATGGATGGATGGAAGGTTTTTATTAGTCATAGTTGGCCTCCTAATGATAATCTGGGTCAAACATAGGGGGTCACGTCTTCATTCTTGACATATATCAGAAAATGAGCTATTAGTGATCTAATATCACTGTTCATAAAACAGGACAATTAAATTTACAATAAAGGAACTGATGTGGCTCGTGCTTTGAGAATAGCTTTCCCCTATGCGTTCTATCATGTAACTTCACGCGGAAATGAACGCAAAAATATTTTCAAAAGCAACGCTGACAGGGAGAAGTTTCTCGAATATCTTGAGTCAGCTACGCAAAGATATGATGCGGTAATTCACGCATACTGTCTGATGGACACCCATTATCACCTGCTGATTGAGACGCCTTCAGGCAACCTGTCACAGATTATGCGGCATATCAACGGTGCATATACAACCTATTTTAATGTAAAACGCGCAAGATCAGGTCATTTATTTCAGGGGCGTTATAAGGCGATCCTTGTTGACATTGATGAATATGCGAAAGAGCTTTCACGCTACATACATCTTAATCCTGTCAGAGCAAAAATAATTGAAACACCGGAGGAATATAACTGGTCAAGCTATAATTCCTATATCGGCAAGCAAAAACCTGCTGAATGGCTATATAGAGATTTTATACTTGGTTGTTTTGGCAAAAAGATTTCAACCGCCCAGAAAGAATATCAAAAATTCGTAACCACACTTGTTAACATGAAATATGACAGCCCTCTAGATGAGGTGGTAAGTTCAACATTACTTGGCAGCCCTGATTTCATAGCATTTATCAAAGATAAGTTTTTATCCGGTAAAAAGCCGGATAAAGAGATGCCTGCTTTAAAAGAACTGGTCCCAAAAGTATCCATGCAGGACATTTTTGATGAAGTGGAATCTGTTTTCAGGAAAGAAAAGGGCTTGTCAAGGAATGTAAAAATGTATCTTTGTCAGAAATATACGGGTGAGACATTAAAAGATATCAGCAACCATTTCGGCATTGGAGAATCCGGCGTATCCCAGGCGAGCAGGCGTGTGGCACAAAAAATCGAAAAAGATAAAAAGCTGAAAAGAAAGCTCTATAAAATAGAAAAGAAAATAAATCTGTCAAGAATGAAGACGTGCCACTTATTTTTGTGATCCCCTATGTTTGTTTCCTGCTTTACAAATATCATTATTATGATATTATATTGTCAAAATTATGACAGGAGGAATTATGCCATTAATTAGACCTATATCTGATTTACGTAATCGGGCTATGGAAATATCTGAGCTTTGCCATAAAGAGGGCCAACCCGTGTTCATAACACGGAATGGGAAAGGTGACATGGTAGTTATGAGTTTGGCCCATTATGAGCGTCTTCAGTGCTTACTTGAATTGTATCAAAAACTTGGAGAAGCAGAGTCATTAGGTGCATCTGGTGAGCAGGGAATCACTCATGAAAAACTTATGAAAAAGCTAAAAGAAAAAATCAGATGAGTGGTCTATTTGAAATCCGGTATTTATCTACAGCAGAAAATGATTTGGATAATATTTTTGATTACATTATGAAGGATAATCCATCTGCTGCTGTTTCCCTGCTCGAAAATTTTGATTACTCAATTTCTCAATTGGCCATTAATCCAGAAATTGGGGTAGTTCCAAAAGATTATCGACTAAAAAATCTGGGATATAGAATTCTGATAATTGGAAAATATCTTGTATTTTATGTGGTGAAAGCTAACACTGTTCAGATACGACGAATTATTCATGGTGCCAGGCAATACAGCTTTCTTCTTTAAATTTGAATTCTCTGTAGAAAGAATGAAAGTTAAGATGTCCCCAAGATCTTGCGGTGCTTCCAATATGTCAAGAATGAAGACGCGACCCCTTGGGTTTCTGCGTTATTGGCACCCACGATGATAAGTTCCGCCACGGAACGCGCTTGCGCCAAGTTTTCTTCTGTCACCTTGGAGGGATCGTTCAGCCCCACACCGATAGTCGATTTCCGGTCGGGAGTCGCGGCATTGAGTATTCGGCACCATTCGTCATACAAGGGAAGCGACATAGAAATTTACTCTCTTTCCGTTTCTTCTTCCGAATTCATGTGCGTTTTAACGAAGCAGTAGCCGGAAGCTGAGTTCAGTGGGAACTTTTCGTTACGGCGGCGGATTAGTTCCCGTAAGGACGATTTCTTTACGTTGCCGATGCGCCCGAAGTCACTGTGTGCGTCGGGGCAGACAAGTACTTCGCCATTGTTGTCCACCGTAAGGCCGAAAAGATAGATACCGCACTGGCCAAGTTCTGTTGATGAGGTGAAGCTGCGCGCTGTATACTGCTGGCCGATTGCGCGAAGCCGCTCGGCCTGATCTTGGACCAACATATCCCAAGTCATTGCCGCTTCTCCGACTTTCACAGGTGATCGGCATGTATAGTAGATTCCATGATGCTGGCACCATTGATGAAGGGTTGGAATAGACTCCGCTGTCTGCGCGGTTACGACCGAATTAATGCCCAAGCGCGTGATGATGCGGTCCCCATCAATTTTGGGTTCATGAAAATGTTCCAACAGAACATCCAGGTTTCGCCGTAATCGCTCAAACACGCCCTGCTTTCCCACCATTTGCTCATAGATATCTGAATCGCAAGAATCGACTTTCAGGAAAAGGGAAACAGGGGAGTCTTTCAATTGCTTGATTCTGTCCGAATCCAGAAGATAGCCATTTGTATAGACCACCACCCACAAGCCCAATCGCTCAGTTTCCTCTATTATGTCCCAGAAGTTCCGATCGGCCATCGGTTCGCCGCGTCCCGGCATGGAAACCACACGTGCGCCACAACCCTTCGCTTCCCGTAGCACGCGCAGTTTATCCTTAAGAAGCATGTCATCCCTGACCGCCTTCAGATTCTGCAGCCCGACGAAGCAATAAGGACACTGGTAGTTACACGCTGAGGTCATGTTCATCGCAAGATAAACAATACCGTCATGCTTGACTTCTTCCAGTTCGGCTTGGTGCCAATGGTATCCAGTGAGCACCGTTTTTTGGTTTTTGTGCATAACTACTTGCCCCTTACCAACACTTCATGGGGATACCATTCCTTGCTTTCATCGAGTTTATCCTTCCACTTGTGGATGAAAGCCATGTCTATCTCTATGCCTGGTTTTTTCAAATCATTCTTGAGTTGCTCGATCAGTTCATAGAAATAGAGCCTGGATTTCATGTCCATGAAACTCTTCTGAAAGAGGCCAACTGCATGACGCTCAGATATCTTTATGCCTGTAATCTGAGATGCTATCTGCTCTGGAGATAACCCATTCTTCTCCATCATCATCGCTACTTCCTCGGGATCGGAAAAGCAAACAATAGCTGTCCCGTTTCTCTCGGAATGAGGATCCACGATCAAAGACCAGAACGGGAGATCGAATACTCTGGTATTCGCGTCAACTTTGACTCCTGGAATAGACCTTAGTTTCTCTATAAACGCATCGACTACTTCGACATACTCGCTGGCTTGCCTATCGTCCTTTAGAAGCTCTAGTGCTCGTCGTCGCAATTGACTGTCACAGAGGCATACCAACTTAATACTAATATTGGCACTGTTCCCCTGTTTCTGAGCCGCAGAGGTCAGATTTTCTATGAGCTTTCCTGAGAACTTCTGCCACCATTGAGACCTTTCAAAATCGTCTTTCGAAAAACCGGAATCTTGTACGGCATACAGGACAGGCAGAGGCAAAGCCAAGTTGAATATGCTTTCCACGCTCTCTGCCTTTTCCAGAACTGCCTTGCTAAATTCATCAAGTTTCTCAATGAAATCTACATAATGTATTTGGCGCTCAAGGTCCCGCAGTTTGCTTCGAAGGCCCAGCATTTCCCTGTCATTCTTCTTATTCCGAAGCCTTTGCCAGATGATTACGAGGATTGCAAGAATTAGCCCACACAAGGAATAATAGTCTGTTGATGTTGATGAACCAGAGGGCACACCCGTCTTTTGATCCGCCTTGAAGTTGGAAGTCCTTGCCGCAAGAACAAATGAGTTGTCGTAGAACTGTTCTGGCCGGATCAGAAAATCGTTTGGCAGTACGTTGGACGTTTTCATGGAACCCAAAACATTCGCTACACCTAATGGTTCAATCTTCCCGGTTGGACTGTAGAATTCGCGGAGCAAATCCAGCATCTTGATGTATTGTTCTTTATCGGAGCCTGTAACCTCCGAAGAAAGCACAAAGGCGATTTCCTCAGAAGTGTGTTCCTGGATAAACCGCAACGCTCTAATCATTGCACAAGTAACTTTATGCACCAACTCTCGATCATTGTCGATCACTTCTTGCTGGGTAAGAATTCCAGCCTGATTGTAGGGGCCACCGAATGCCCTCTGAGCGTCATCCATTGTAATTAGGCGTTGTAGAACGAATGCATCTCCGTTCTCGACCATGGTGGAGGCAAAGGGCTCGAGGGCGATGCCGCCGTCGATATCGCCGTTTTTTAAGGCTGGTGGGAATGTGGAGGAACCGGCTTTGACAATGGTGACATCGTCGGGACTGACGCCGTTCTTGGAAAGCAGGAAGGCAAGCACCATGTTCGTAGCCGAGCCTTTAGAAGTCACGCCAAGGCGCATGCCTTTCAGGTCAGCGATATTCTTGACCTTGTCTTTGTGCCTGGAATCGACAACGAGTACCATGCCGGGGGTCTGGTTCATCAGGACGACCATACGCAGATCGTCTTTGCCTTGGGCGGCGGCCTTGAAGGCATGGTCGATGCTGTTCGTGCTGAAATCAACTTGCTTGGAAATCAGCGCCTGGGCTGTGGCCGTCCCGCCCTTGAGATAGGTGATTTTAGGCTCAAGACCTTCGTCCTTGAAGTAGCCAAGAGCTACGGCGAGGTCAAGCGGCAGGAAATGGACAATGTGTCCCCCGCTGGCGATCTTGACCTTTTGCAGTTTCTCTTGCGCGTGGGCAGTCGCGCACAGCAGCACGACAAGCAGCAACACAAACCATTGATTCATTCTTGCGTTCATAATACGCCTCCGGTTGGACTTTCGTTCAGTTTCCACTTGGCGAAGTGTTGTTCGATGCGCCGGACGATAAAGTCGATCACGGCGACGGTCAACGTTAATACCGTCAGCCCGGCCATGACGCCGGTGGAGTCAAACATGGCTTGGGCGTTGTCAATGAGAAATCCGATTCCCGCGCTTGCGCCGATGTATTCGCCAATAATGGCCGCGATGACGGCGTAGCCCACACTGAGACGCAGGCTGGCGAATATCCATGTCATCGTGGCCGGGAGATAAATGTGCCGGATGATGTGGTATCGGCTGGCACCCAAAACGCGGGCGTTCTTGAGCAACACGGGGTTGACGTCTTTGAATCCCTGGTAGGTGTTGAAAAAGACGACAAAGAACACCAGGGACACAACGATGACCACCTTGGAGAGGAAACCAAGCCCAAACCACAGGATAATGAGTGGGGCAAAGGCGATACGAGGCAGGGCGTTCAGCACGCCGATAAAGGGTTGAAGCACAGCGTCGATCTTGCGGCTGGCGGCGAAGAGAAAACCAAATGCCAGACCCAGCAGCATCCCGGCGATGAGGCCGACGGCGGCTTCGGATAGCGTGACCCACAAGTGCTTGAAGAGAATTCCCTCGTCAAGCCAGACGCCGACGTGTTTGGCGATGCGCGCGGGAGAGCTGACGTAAAATGGATCGAGCGTCTTGGTGCGAGCAGCGATCTCCCATCCCGCCAAAAAGAGGGCAACAAGGCCGGTTTGCACGAGGAACACTGTCCAGTTAAGGCGTCGCTTCATTATGCCCCTTCGTCAAATGCAGCCAGAGTTCGCGCACGATTTCGTGGAACTCTGTTTGCCCGTAAAGTGCGTCCAGATCGCGAGGGCGTGGCAACGGATTGTCGCTCACACTTTCCACCTTGGCGGGCCGTGCGGTGAGCACGACAATCCGGTCGGCAAGCGCGACAGCCTCTTGAACGTCATGCGTCACAAGGATAATAGTCGTATCCAGCGATTCCCAGAGCCGCACCACTTCTTTTTCGATTTGGCGTTTTGTATACGGATCGAGTGCCGAAAACGGCTCGTCCATCAAGAGCAAGTCAGGCTCAGATACCAGCGCTGCCGCGAGCGAGACCCGCTTCCTCATGCCCTGGGAAAGCTGCGAAGGATAATAATCGGCGAAGCCATTCAGGCCTACAGCGGCAATCCACTTCTCGACCCGGTTCATCCGCTCCGTTTTGTCGCTGTTGGTTGCGATGAGTGGAAACTCGATGTTTTTGTGAACCGTCTTCCACGGCATCAGAGATTCTTCTTGCCAGGCGACGGCAATTTTTCCCTTCACGCCATTCTCAGCATCCAGATTGTACTCCACGCGACCGGAATCCAAGACCTCCACACGCGCCAGAACATTGAGCAATGTTGATTTCCCACAGCCCGACGGCCCCAGTATTGCCAGAAACTCACCCGCCGCGACATCCAAATCAATGCCATCGAGCACATTCAATGACTCACCGCTGTTCAGAGAAAAGCCCTTCCGGGCGTTTCGAATCGTTATCGCGGTGGGGCTTGGTTTTGTTCCTGGTCTATCCACTCTTGTTACCTGTGGGTGAACATATCGGTAGAGAGATTTCTTGAGAACCCGGCGACTTGTCGTAACGCATCAAGATGAGGCCTAACACTGTCCACAAAACACTTCTTTTAAAAATCTGGATTTCAATTTGTCGGCAAATCCGACTGTCCCAAAAAATAGACTATAGCAAAAATATCCACATCAAACGGATTCAGGTATTCTTTAAAAAAAATTGCCTGCCAACCAGAATAATGAACAAGCCAATAATAAATAACCACATGTTTTAAGGGTTTTATTA
>JAIVWD010000077.1:0-11576 GCA_049190315.1 Deltaproteobacteria bacterium
GCAGGCAAGAAAACGATTAATGGTTCTTCATGCCGCTCCCAGCATAGAAGCGTTGATGCTTAACCCAGGAAACAAATTTCATGCCCTTTCCGGGGATCGAAAAGGGCAATATGCTATCAGTATCAATAAGCAGTGGCGCGTATGTTTCGAATGGAATGACGGCAATGCGTACCATGTTGAAATTACGGACTATCACTGAGGTGTCCCTATGAGTACAAAAAATCTTGATCCAATAAAACCGGGTGAAATCCTTCGCGAGGATTTTCTAGAGCCATTAGACATTAGCATTAACCAGCTTTCTCGGGATCTTTCAGTTCCCCCCAACAGGATAAGTGAAATTGTGAATGGAAAAAGGTCCATTACTGCTGACACAGCCTTGAGGCTACAGAGGTATTTTGGGGTTGAAGCTCAGTTTTGGCTAAATCTGCAAACTGAATATAATCTGCGAATGATGAAGCGTAAAATTTGGGCGGATATTGAACGACGGGTTATCCCTATTAAAGATACCGGCAATAGTTTACAGCATAGCGCCGGAGCATAACAACACAAGTTGAGCATGAACAGCCCGCCTGGACGCACCGGGAGCTTTACATCACATCATCCTAATTCGCAGTTAGCAGTTGTTACAGCATATAAAATTATAGACTCAACCGATGCACCTTCCCGATGGCTTCAATCTGCCTGTTCTCGACCCTGGCCTCACTGGCAAAACGCGGCCATTGTGAAACTGATTCTATTACCGCTTTGATAATCGGGAGGCCGGACTTGATATTCATCTCTTTACCAACGGCAAGCAAATCTGCTATTGTAAACCCATCACGTTTACCGTGAATAGACATTTGATGTTGATGTGTCCAAAGTCCGTCGGGATTATAGGCATAGATCACATCAAAGACCGGAGCCAGACCCCACTGTCCTCGCTTGTCCATGATAAAAGCGATATTCTTGGTATGATCATCCTGATTGCGGGCTACCACATTGAACACCATGCGCCGATATTGTTGTTCCGCATCTTTATAAGGCAGTCGCAGCTCCCGCATGATTCGAAATGCTTCTTCGTAAGAATGGGCTCCGAGTTTATTGAAATCAAAATGCGCCATGGCGCAAAGTGACTGAACATGAAGCTTCTCATTTTCGCCGGACCGGTCAAACCGCCGGGTCATAAAATGAGCGTGGTCGCCCTGTCAACAACTTGTTAATGATGGCATTAACCATCATATTATATAAATATTGCGATCAATGATGTATATATCCATCGTATTCCGATATAATAAAGCACCAACCTGTTGTTTGTTTTTTGTGGAATATTAGAGTATCAGATTATTTGCGTAAATTTTTCTTACAGAATCGCCTTTCAATTCTATTCTACAAACATCGGCTAATCCCTTTTTTAATGCCAAATCGTGGATTGTGCCTATCTGCATTTTAATTTAGCAATAAACTTGCCAAAAATGAAAAGCTCTCGGAAAGAATAAAAGGGACAGAAGAAAGCATACAAAGCACTTTTCAGGTTTATCCAAGGTATAGGTGATTATACTGTTTGCGAGTTTCTTTCTTCAATGATATGTACTACCCAAATTGAGCGATTTTTTAATCGGCCTGCACCAATCTCTTGCGCATCAAGGACTTGCGAAAAGTCTCGACATATCCATTGGTATGCCCGCACTTTTCGCAAAAAATTGTTGTGATGAAAGTAAAAAGGAAGAAATTATGAATTTCCGGTTGAGCAGAGTTCTTGTTACCGGCGGTGCCGGCTTTATAGGGTCTCATCTTGTCGATACTCTTGTTGCGGAGGGATGCGATGTGGTGGTTCTTGATGACTTGTCTTCCGGCAGTCTTTCCAACCTGGAACATGTAAAAGATAAAATCACTTTCTACAAAGGCGATATACAAGATCAAAAACTTTTAATGAAAGCTGCTAAAAACTGCGAGGTGATTTTCCATCAGGCAGCAATGGTATCTGTAACAAAAACTGTAGATAATCCGGTTGATTCCGCATTTATAAACGACATGGGAACACTCATTGTACTTGATGCCGGACGAAAAAATAAAGTCAAAAGAGTTGTTCTTGCAAGTTCAAGTGCTGTTTACGGAGATGACCCGCTTTTACCAAAACATGAAAACATGCCGTTGAAACCAATGAGCCCTTATGCCGTTCAAAAGCTCACCGGAGAACTTTATGCACGCATCTACCATGACCTGTATGGCCTTGAAACAGTCTGTCTCCGTTATTTTAATGTATATGGTCCAAGACAGGACCCATCATCACCTTATTCAGGTGTTATATCGATTTTCATGACCAGGGCTGTTTCAAAAAAGCCTCCTCTAATATACGGCGACGGAAAACAGTACAGAGATTTTGTTTTTGTTAAAGATGTTGTAAAAGCTAATCTGCTTGCCGCAACAGAAGATGATGCAGCCGGACAAATATTTAATATAGGCACCGGCAAACATGTTAGTATAAATAGTCTCTGGGATATGATAAGCCTTTTTTCCGGCTTAAAGATTGAACCCGAATACATACCATCAAGGCCGGGAGATATTCTTGAATCAGTTGCAAGTATAGAACAGGCAAAATCGGCGCTGGGGTTTGAACCTGATTATTTATTTGAAAAAGGGCTTGAGATTACTTTTAAATGGTATAAAGATTCAAGGAAGTAAAAATTATTTAACATTTTAGCCTTATGAAACAAACCGGCTGTGCGCGAGCTTCAGGTATAATACATTAAAACCATGAAAAACTCACGCATAACATATCATAAAGAAAGAACTCGCCGAGAATTTAAATATATGATTGCAGTTCAACGAAATTTTATAAAGAAATACATAATCCTGTCAGGTTCTTTCTTAATGATATCTAATGCGTTCAAACAGTTTCCTGATTTGAATGTATCACACCTGAAGCTCTTGCGCAGATAGATTTGTAAAAAGTCTTTTGCGAACGTGCATTAAGCAATTTTGTCACAATTTAAAATACTAAGTTTAGGTTAAACAGGAGTTGAATATGAATTTTCAATTTAACAGAGTACTAATTACGGGAGCTGCCGGATTTATAGGTTTTCACCTTTCAATGAGACTATTAAAAGATGGCTGCCATGTTGCCGGTATTGATAACTTAAATTCTTATTATGATGTAAAGCTTAAAGAAGCCCGTCTTGAAAAGCTGACATCATTTGAAAATTTTTCTTTTTATAAAATGGATATTTCGGACAAAAAAAGTCTTGAAGAAATATTTAATAATACAAAGTATGACGTTGTAGTTAATCTTGCAGCCCAGGCCGGTGTCAGATATTCGATTGAAAATCCTCATGCTTATGTGGATTCAAATATTGTAGGCTTTGTTAATTTGCTTGAAGCTTGCAGGCACAACGATGTGAAGCATCTGGTTTTTGCCTCATCCAGCTCTGTTTATGGAGCAAATACAAAAATGCCGTTTTCGGTTCATAACAATGTAGATCATCCTGTATCTCTTTATGCTGCAACAAAAAAAGCAAATGAACTAATGGCTCATGCGTACAGCCATCTATATGGCATGCACTGTACAGGTCTAAGATTTTTCACGGTTTATGGCCCATGGGGCCGTCCGGACATGGCTCTCTTTCTCTTTACAAAAGCAATTCTTGAAGAAAAACCAATAAAGATATTCAACCACGGCAGGATGCAACGAGACTTTACTTATATCGACGACATTACAGAAGGTGTTGTCAGGATAATGGCCAGACTGCCCGAACCTGATCCAACATGGAACGGAGATAATCCTGATCCGGGAACATCATACGCAAGATATAAAATTTACAATATAGGTAACAATAATCCTGTTGAGCTAATGGAATTTATTGGTGTGATAGAAAAAGTCCTCGGCAAAAAAGCTAAAAAGGAATTTCTTGATCTTCAGCCCGGAGATGTGCCTGCCACGTATGCTGATATTGATGATTTGATAAAAGATGTTGGTTTTAAACCTGAAACAACCATTGAGACAGGAATTAAACAATTTATTTTATGGTATAATGATTACTACTCAGGTGTATAGGCTGAAGACTGAAGGTGAAAGATATGGAAATAGAGACAAATATTCCTGGTGAACAAGAGTGTGTACAGCGGATTTTCAAGTGCACCGGCCACAATTTCGAGCCGGATATCGCAAGAAAACTGTGGCCAAGGATCTTGCGGCACAAGTGGTATTTGTCCGAAAAGTTGGGCCGAGACGTGGGAATTAAGGTAGCCTCTGTCGACTTCATCGAGAACGTTGAGCCGATGGGAGAGGATCTGCATGACGAAGAAAGGATTCGACTCCTCAGGGACTTGGGCGCCTATATGGTAGACAGTTCGATTTGGGATACGATATCCGATACTCAGCCGCCCAAACAGATTGTAAATAAAAGAATAATTCTTCCGTTCACCGCGACCGATCTGGCTCTCAAGCACGGAGTCGTTCCACCCCGGACCATCATTTTTTTCGGCCCTCCGGGTACCGGTAAAACCCACTTTGTGAAGGCTATCGCAGGAGTGCTTCAGTGGTGGTATATTGAGGTCAGCCCCAGCACCTTATTAGCCGATGGAGAAGATCGCATGGGAGCCAACCTAAAACTATTAATGGAAAAAGTCCGCAATGTTGACCAGTCGGTGGTGTTCATAGATGAGTTTGAGGAAATCGCAGCCAGCCGGGATCACGCATCCCGTGTCGACAAATCGATTACAAACGAGTTCCTCAAGCAGGTACCATTGCTGAAAAAACAGAACACAAAAATGCTCCTTATATGCGCTACCAATTATATCCAGCAGCTTGATGCGGCACTGTTGCGGCCAGGTCGTTTCGACTGCATCATTCCAGTTGGAGGTTTGGACGATCAGGGCCGACGAACTATTTTTGAGTATTATCTGTCAAACACAAATCGGGGCGAAACAGACGTAGAGAAAATCATTTCCATGATCCCGCTTTTTACCCCTGCGGACATTGAGTACCTTTTCCAGAAAGTCAGGCAATACGCTTTTGAGAAGGAATACGCCAAAGGAGAGGATTACCTTGTCACAACGGAAACATTTGTGGAAATAATTCCTGAAGTCCGGCCTACGCTTACTAATGAAATTATAGAAGAATTTGAACGGGATTGCGACCGTTACACCCGGTATTAGGCGACCCTGCAAGCCATGCTGCCAGTGACTACATGTCGATTTTAAAACCACGGTGACCAGTTCTGAATTATCTTTTTATAGAAACATACTGTATAGGTTCGCATTCACTTTTTGTGAACGGACTGTCTGCACATTCCTCGCATGATGTTGATATTGTGGCCATGCCTGGCGAAAACTGGCGCTGGCGTATGCTTGGCGCGGCGCTTCATATTGTAGATAAGATCCCTTTGCTTGAAAAATATGACGGTATTATTGTGACCGATCTTTTCAATCTGGCTGATTTTAAGGCGCTTGTCGGTTCACAGTGCCCGCCTGTTCTGGCATATTTTCATGAAAACCAGATGACTTATCCGCAGCCGCCGGGAGACAAAGGCGCCTTTCAGTTGGGGATAATAAACATTACTACTGCGCTTGTGGCTGACATGGTTGTGTTTAATTCAAAAATGCATAAGGATGCCTTTTTAAATGCCGTGCCGGAGTTTCTGAAAAGGGGGAGTGACTATAAGCCAAAAGGAATTGCAGATAAAATACGTGAAAAAGCAGAGGTGCTTTACCCGGGTATAACTGTGCCGTTTGACAGGGATGTTGATGCTGAAAAACAGACAAACCCTCCTCTTATTGTCTGGAACCACAGATGGGGGTTTGACAAGAACTGTGAAATGTTTTTCAGTGCGCTTGAAGAGATAGACAGCATGGGGCTTGATTTTAATTTGGCGCTTATGGGAGAAAATTTCGGCAAGATCCCTGAAGAGTTTAAAGAAGCGGAAAAGAAGTTTAAGGACAGAATACTTCAGTTCGGATATGTGCCTTTAAGGGAAGAGTATGAAAGATGGCTTAAACGGGGTGCAATTGTTATAAGCACCGCAATACAGGAGAATTTCGGCATTTCCGTGATAGAAGCAATGCTGATGGGATGTGTGCCACTCCTGCCTGACAGGCTTTCATATCCGGAAATACTTCCTGAAGAGTTCCATGAGCACTTCCTGTATAAAAACAGACAGGATCTTATTGAAAAACTTTTCCTGATAATTTCAGATTATAAGCGATATGAAGAAATTCAGAGCAGGCTGGCAAAGAAAATGACGTCCTTTTTGTGGAAAAATGTTATCAGCGGGTATGACAGAGCGCTTGAACGGCTTGCGGGATTTTAAAAGAACAAATAAAAGATGAACGTCCAACATCGAACGTCGAATAATGATGTCGCTTCGCTATTTAAATTATTTTAAAATCGAATAAAGAAAACATAATTTTATAATTTTCCATACAATTAAAAATCAGGACATAAGGGAGCGAACAAAGAAAAATATATGGCTAATTTTAATCAAAAAGAGATTAACCGGAGACGAACATTTGGAATTATCAGCCATCCTGATGCAGGCAAAACCACGCTGACGGAAAAGCTTCTCCTTTTTGGCGGAGCGATCCAGCAGGCCGGGGCTGTTAAGGCAAGGAAAGCCGCCAGACATGCTACCAGTGACTGGATGTCGATTGAAAAGGAAAGAGGTATTTCAGTTACAACTTCTGTAATGAAGTTTAACTACAGGGATTTTGAGATTAATCTGTTAGACACACCGGGCCACCAGGACTTTTCAGAAGATACATACAGGGTGTTGACTGCCGTTGACAGCGCCCTGATGGTGATTGACAGCGCCAAGGGAGTGGAACCTCAGACCGAAAAGCTCATGGAGGTCTGCAGGATGCGCAATACGCCGATCATTACATTCATAAACAAGCTTGACCGTGAAGGCATGGAGACTCTTGATATTCTTGATGACATCGAGGATAAACTGCAGATCGAATGTACGCCACTTTCCTGGCCTATTGGTATGGGCAAGCGCTTTAAAGGTGTATATAATCTTTTTCGCAAACAACTGCATATTTTTGAACCCGGCAGGGAAACACTTGGGCAGGAAGGAATCGTTATTAATGATCTGTCTGATCCTCTTCTGGATGAACTTTTAAGGGAACAGGCCGATGAATTGCGGGAAGACATTGCACTGCTTGAAGGCGCCGTCGATCCGTTTGAGCGCCAGCATTTTTTAAAAGGAAGCCAGACGCCGGTTTTTTTCGGAAGCGCCATTAATAATTTCGGTGTTAAAGAGATGCTGGATGCATTTGTGGAACTGGCCCCCCATCCAGGTGTGAGACAGGCTGTTTCCCGTGAGGTTTCGCCATACGAAAAAGAGTTTTCAGGCTTTGCTTTTAAAATACAGGCCAATATGGACCCTGCTCACAGGGACAGGATTGCATTTGTCAGGATCTGTTCAGGAAAATTTAAAAGAGGAATGAAAGTCGTCCACCACAGAATCGGAAAAGAGGTAACTTTTTCTAATGCGACAATCTTCATGGCACAGGACAGGGAGAATGTGGAAGAAGCATTTCCAGGAGATATTATTGGTATCCATAACCACGGAACCATAAAGATCGGCGATACATTTACCGAAAAAGAACCTTTGAAATTCAGCGGGATTCCCAATTTTGCACCCGAGCATTTCAGGCGTGTGCGCCTGAAAAACCCGTTAAAGGCCAAGCAACTTCAGAAAGGATTGACCCAGCTCGCAGAGGAGGGGGCTGTCCAGGTTTTCAGGCCTGTTATGGGTAGAGACTATATTCTGGGGGCGGTCGGTGTCCTCCAGTTTGAAGTGACCATGGCCCGTCTCAAGGCAGAATATGGTGCGGACGCCATATATGAACCTGTGAATTTTAATGTGGCTCGCTGGGTCAGGTGTGATGATCCCAAAAAAATGGCTGAATTTGAGAAAAAGAATATAGCCAACATGGCAAGAGATGCTGAAGGCTGTCTCTCCTTTCTGACAACCAGTGAATGGCAGCTCGGTTACTGCATGGAAGAGTGGCCGGAGATAGAGTTTTTTAAGACAAGGGAGATTAACTGATGCAGGGCAGAACCCGGCAGGATATAACGCCAAAGCCCATTCCATCCGAAGCAGTTGTTGCATATTTTGCAACAACTGACCTTTTATCAAGTTCGCCTTCTCTGAAGATGTTTTTTATATGCCTGGAAATTACGGATTTATCCCTGTCGAAGAGCGCAACCATATGATTCAGACTCAGCCATACAGTATCCTCAACCAGGTTAACTTCTAAAGACGTTTGTCCGTCTTCCGTTTGATATATGACTATCTCGCCTTTATTTCCTTAAATATTCATGTTTCAGATAATTTTACCTTTTGTTGTGAAAAGTGCAGACCCTTACGCCCTTTATCCTTACAATTATTCAACATAGTCAACACAATGTCCCCGCCTTCTTCCCCATTGTCTTTTTTTTAACTGCCGCTGAGAGAATCAAGCAACCCACGTTCAAAGGAATTTATATAACTGTTGAAATCAGGAGAACTGTTCCAGGACATACCATTACTTTGTTGAGAAAAGTACTTGGTAAGATTCATCGCAGCCTTCTTAGGCTTATCCACGGGCAAAGAAAGTATCTGCGTTTCTACGGAACTTAGATCTATTCCATGTTTTTGATAAATGGATAGTAAGTCAGGCGTATCACTAATAACCACAGTGCCACATGCTAAAGACTCAAGTACTAAATTTGAAAACATCGGGAATGGCAAATTATTCTGAAAATGGAACAAGCCATTAATAGACTTCAATAAGTCAGGCATCTTCCATGGTGGGACAAAAGACCGCCAAACAACTCGGTCGCCCAATACTTCAGAAGCATATTTTTTAAAGTCTTCGAACCCGACTCCTTGAGTTACAATCGTTAAAATAAATTCGTCTCCCAGTTGGGTCCAGATATCTATGATTTGCTGCCAGCCCTTGTCCCGCCAGTAAAAATTTGCTTTGCCTATCATTGCAAGTGTAAAATATTTATCGGGGGGGCGTTGCTTGATATTAAAGGCCGTAGGATCGGGCACATACGGTGGCAACATTTTCACCCTGGATGAATAACGCTCAATATGTAATCGTCCGTCTTCATCAGTGATTATAAGCTTAGCGGCAGCGAGGGTTTTAGGAAGAATACTTGACCAAACATTGTTGAGAAGAAATTTATGAATGTCGGAACCGCCGTGGCATAACACAAAAGGAATGCCTGTTATCCGGCTTACCTGAAAAGCTACAATTCCATAAGGTACCAAATAGCCGCCAACAATAAGTTCCGGTTTCTCACTCTCAATAATCTCAAGGGCTTTATCCACCAGTGAGATGGTTCTATGATTATCTTGCGGGATATGCCAGGGAATGGATTGATCTGCCCTGTGGACAAATACTCCGGGAATCTCGGGTGGTTGATTTGCCTCGGCTATTGAATAGTTTGGGTCTACATTTATCGGATCAGTTATTATGTGGACAGCATGACCTGAATCCGCCAAGGCTTGGGCGAGCCAAAACGTCTTTGCTGCAATCCCTCCTTCCAGGGGAGGATATTTACTGATATAAACTAATTTGGCCATACGCGTGCCAGATAAGAGTCCTTTGGCGGAACATCGGAATGGTGGTCCCACCCTTTAAAGAATATGTGCTCAAATAAATCGAATAACAGCAGATTCATTTTTGAACCAAGCAGTGAGCCGAGGGGATGTGTGGCAATATCTTCGGGAGAGATGGCTCGATCCACCGCCTGCGTGATTTCCAGGTCAATCTTTGAAAGGGCGGAAGGCATACCCATTTTTTGCCTCGCTAAAACGACATCCAAGCCGAGTTGTTCATATTCTTTACGAAAGGCGTCACGCAGGATTCTTTTAGTAGTTTCCTTGTTTGGGACCTTGTATTCAATGGGAAGTTCCATAGCCCACTGGGACAAGTCGTCCTCCAGGTAGAGTGGTCTGATCTCCATGCCGAACGCGCCTGCAGAGCGGTCTACACTTTGAAGATGATAATTAGCAAGACCTCCTTTGAGTAAAAAATCAAACAAGTTTTTTCTATACACGGCCTCGTCTTCAGGATCGGGAAAGAGTTCCTCCATAACAGACGTTAATGCGGGGTTGTTTTCAACCGCGGCGAAATTTTCCCGGATCCGGTCGGAAAATCCAAGGGGGTGTGTATAAATCCAATAGTACCCACCAAACAATTCATCGGCGCCCTCGCCTGAAAAAGCCACCCTGACATGTTTAGAGATGAATTTTGTAAGGATATGGAATGCTAATCCGCCCTGAATATGAAAGACGCCTCCGGCCATAAGTCCCTCGTAATGGGCCACATAATCAGGCAGCCATTGCCAATAATCTTTGGAGTTAACAATAAATTCGTGGTGATCCGTCTTGAGCGCTTTGGCCACCTGTCTTGCCGCAAGAAGATCCGGTGTGTCTTCGCTGTCGGCTAAAGTGAACGTCTGGATCGTTTTTTCAGTTTGCAGACTGGCTGCAAGAGCAATAGTTGAGGAGTCGACCCCGCCGGACAAGAAAACACCTTTGTCCATATCTCCGTGGCTGAACATACGTTCAACTGCCCTGAGCATTATCCGGCGTGTCTTCATTACCATCTCATCATAGCTCTCTTCAGGCTGACCGTTAAGATAACGAGCTTTGGGGACTTCACCAAACACAAATGCTCTTTCCTTGCAGGAGTCATCAAAAGTCAAAACATGACCCGGTGCTACCTGCCGAATATCATTAAAAAAAGTTTGATTGGGGGAAATGACATACCCGAACACACGGGTTTCCTGAAGAGCGGTTAAATTGAGGGACGGGCTTACCCCTGGATGAGCAAGAATTACCTTGAGTTCCGAACCGACCAAAACACTATGTCCGATACGGGTAAAATAAAGAGGTTTTATGCCAAAACGATCGCGGGCGAGAACAAGACGGGAATCGTCCAGGATGGCGATTGCGAACATGCCTTTCAATCGGCCGGCAAAGCCGGCGCCATGCATTTCATAGAGTCTGGCGATGAGTTCTGACTCTAAATCAGTTTGTGGTGATACTCCTGTTTTTTGAAGTTCTTTCCAAAGCTCGTCGTAATTGTAAATTTCACCGTTTAAAAGAATTACTCTGCCTGTTTTTGCGTCCTTAAAGATCATCGGCGCGTTGGGGTCGCCAAAAATAGTCAACCGACAGGCCGCGACACCATGCCTGTCACCGGTCCAAACTTCCAGGCTGTCCGGCCCGCGATGGCGCACCGCCTCCGCCATTTTGCGGAGCGTTTCAGGCTGTGCCTCGTTAAAAGTAACTGCTATTGTACACATAATTATTCCCGCGCTTTTAAAGACTTTAACGCAGCCACACTTCCGATCAGCGCCAGTGAAGTCCCGTCATCAAGATAGTGATAGGGCCAGTAACCGGATGGGAGCTGTGTTTCTTGAAGCCAGTTCAGAGCTTTTTCCAGAACAGCATGATCCACCTGGTCAACCCACCGTGACAATCCCCATAGCACTACGCCGGTTGACCAGGGATCGCTGCCGATTGGATGGCCTTTCCAGGGAGCAAATCCACCGTCGTCGTTTTGGTCTTGCGCAAGATGGGCTATGGTCTGTGCAA
>JAIVWD010000078.1:0-5275 GCA_049190315.1 Deltaproteobacteria bacterium
CGGCATTGTCAAGCAAAACAATGGCTTTGTCTGGGTTTACAGCGAGCCTGGCCAGGGTTCCACCTTCAAGGTCTATCTGCCAAAGGTAAAGGGGGATGCAGAGCCGGAGGAAAAAGAACAATCCCCTGTGGACGATCTTAGCGGTTCTGAGACTGTTTTGATTGTAGAAGATAATGATTCGCTCCGAAATTTTGCGCAAAAGATTCTCCAGAGCTATGGGTACAGGACCCTGAATGCTGAAAATGGTGAAGATGCTTTGAGGGTCAGCAAGGAGCATGAGGGCCCGATCCACCTGTTGCTCACCGATGTGGTAATGCCCAAGATGGGCGGGAAGAAACTCGCAGAAAGGTTACAGCCTCTTTATCCTCAGATGAAGGTGATTTACATGTCAGGATACACGGACAACGCCATTGTGCATCATGGTATTTTGGCGCCGGAACTGAATTTTATCCAAAAGCCTTTTACACCAGAAGGCTTGGCGCACAAGATGCGAAAGGTGCTGGACGATGAAAATGAAAAGTGAGATATGTTATCTGGAGGAGTTTCGTTCCATCAATAATAATTTGCTGATTGCATTGGATAAAACATAGTATTTTTCCTCACAAATCCCGGCATAAAAAAATGGGGGAAGTGAACGGTTACATTAAAAGCCATAATTAGAATTGTGACCGGCAAATTTTCAGATTGACAAAAAAATGACGATGCTTTAAAAATAAAGTTTCGGAAATGATTCAGCAGGAAAATGTTTTAAAAAAGACGTAATAGTTCACCACGGATTTTCACGGAAATACACTGAATTATCGTAACTGTTCGGATTGTGAGGTTCACGGTGTGAACCTGAGTAGTTACACTTACTCATTGTTTTCAATTTTCAGTGAAATTCCGTGTCGTTCTGTGGTGAATTTTTACAAAAAGAGCTTAATTGAAAGGATAAACAAAATGGATTCACCAATTAAAAACGTGAGGATAGGAGTTGCTAATCGTGGTATACCTGCTCTTCGTATAGGAAGAACCATACAGGAAATGGGGGGAATTTATGTAGCCTTTGCTACAGAAGAAGATAAGACAGCCCCGCATGTTACCAAAGCAGATAAGGCATACACTATTCGAACCGAAGGTGGATATCTGGATATAAAAGAAATCGTACGTATTGCAAAACAGCACAATATAAAGGCTCTTCATCCTGGATGGGGTTTTGCAGCAGAAAACAACCGATTCCCCTCTCTTTGCAAAGACAATGGAATTATTTTTATTGGTCCCTCTGAAGACCCTATGAAAAAACTGGGGAACAAAGTTAAGGCCCGTGAAATTGCAAAGTCAGTTGATGTCCCTGTTATTCCCGGCTCAGATGATGTGGTAACTCTTGATGAAGCAAAAAATACAGCCAAAGAAATCGGCTATCCGGTCATGATAAAAAGTGAAGGTGGCGGCGGTGGCAGAGGTATTGTAATAATTAATTCTCAGGAGGAACTTGAACACAACTTTGAAAAGGCTTCAGCTATTGCAGAGGCCAGTTTCGGCAATCCTAATTTATATATTGAAAAGTTTCTAACTTCTGTCAGGCATTTGGAAATACAAGCCATATGCGACCCCTTAGGCAATTCAGTTGTGCTTGACGAGCGTGACTGCTCTGCACAGAGGAAGAATCAAAAATTGCTGGAAATAACTCCTTCTCCCTGGAAAAAAATTACTCCTGATTTAAGAAAAGCTTTAAAAGATGCAACTTTAAGAATAATATCGGCTGCTGGTTATGATTCTATCGGCACCTTTGAGTTCCTGGTAGATGAAAACCTGAATTATTATTTCATTGAAGCTAATACCAGGCTTCAGGTTGAACACGGCATCACAGAACTTCTATATGGTATAGATCTGGTAGAAGAAATGATAAGAGTCTCCTTTGGCGAAAAATTGCGGTTAAATCAGAAAGACCTGAAACCAAGGGGATTCGCAATGCAGTGTCGTATAAATTTTGAAGACCCAAAGGTCAATTTTCAACCCAATGCAGGTGAAATTACAAGATATCTCTCTCCCGGCGGCGAGGGCGTAAGGCTTGATTCATGTATTTTCAGCGGATATGAATTCCCAAAGGTTTATGATTCTCTTGGAAGCCTTCTCATGACACATGGCGCAACATGGGAAAAGACCCTGTCAATCATGAAAAGAGCTCTTTCCGAGTACTTTATAGATGGTTTAAAAACAACAATTCCTTTTCACAAAAAAGTTATCTCTCATCCCAATTTCATTGATGGTGAAGTTGATACTAAATTTATCGATAATACTCCTGAACTCATGGTTTACAGGGAAGCTGTACCTGAAGAGATAAGGCTTTCATATCTAATGGCTGAAATTACAGCAAAAGGATATAATCCTTATTTAGGCCTTGGAAAATATCGAAAATTCGGCGATACCAACGTCGGGCCAATGGCAGTTGATGTTTCTTCTGTTTCAAAAAAAGCCGCTAACGACCGTTCATATTCTCCACCATTTGATCCGAACGGTCATAGAGACAAAGTCCTTGATACACTTCGAAACTCAGAATACGTTGAGTTCTGCAATACTACTCCCAGAGATATCACACAGTCGGAAACCGGAAATCGATTCCGGCTTTATTCTGACCGTTTGATAGGCCCGCTTATTGACAGATGCGGATATGTATCTATTGAAAACGGTGGTGGTGCACATTACCATGTGGGAATGCTTGGGTGTATGACAGATCCCTGGGAAGAAGCTGAAGACTGGAATAATTTTGCACCAAATACACAGAAGCTTATTTTGATACGCTCAACAAACATCCTTGGCTATGCTCCGCAATGCCGGGAAATTATGCAGCGTACAGGCGAACTGATAAATAAGCACTACCATGTAATACGCTGTTTTGACTTTCTTAACCATATCGAAAATATGGCACCATTTGCGGAAATCGCATTAAAAGCTGAAAACCGTATTTTCGAACCGGCTATAAGTCTGAGCTGGGCAGAAGGATTTGATGTGCCTCATTATCTTGGTGTGCTTGATGAGATACTTTCAATGACAGGGCGTATTCTTGAATGCAGTAAGGATGAAGCATCCAAAAAAATAATTTTTTGTCTTAAAGATATGGCTGGTGTATGTCCCCCAAGGTTTATAAAAAGTCTTGTATCTGAAATACTTGACAAGTATCCAGACCTGATTATTCAATATCACCGTCATGCCACAGACGGTCTTGCCGTACCTGCTCTTGGCGCTGCAGCTCAGGCAGGAGCAAAAATTCTGGATGTCGGAGATGGCCCAAGTGTAAGATTTTACGGCCAGACGGCTGTAATGCCTGTTTTAGCTTATATCGAAGGTGAATTAGGCTTAAAAACCCGTCTTGATAAAGAAAGAATCAGGGAAACAGCATTTGTTTTAAAACAGATTATGCCTGTTTATGATCATTACTGCAGGCCGACATTTCTTGGTATAGATCACGATGTAACACGTCACGGTCTGCCTGGCGGCGCCACTTCAAGCAGTCAGGAAGGCGCTCTGAAACAAGGCTATGCATTCCTGCTTCCCAGCATCCTGCTGGTTCTTGAGCTTTACAGAAAGCTGATCAGATACCATGATGTTACACCTGGCTCTCAGATTACCTGGACCAACGGATATTTAATGGTTGTTAATGCCTATGAACGGGGCGGAATGACGGAGGTACAAAGGATCATAGATCTTTTAAAGAAAGTTACTTCTGTTCCGGAAGATGAACTTGACGAAAAAACAAAAGAAGATCGCCGGATTATATTTATCAACGCAAACGATGCTCTGAAAAATCTTCTTTTGGGAAAATTCGGCAAACTTCCTCTTGGATGGCCTCCGGTATGGGTTTATCAGTCGGTTTTCGGAGATAAATACGAGGAAGCTATTGCAAACAGGACAGAGGAAAGTCCTCTTAACTTCCTGCCATCTGTTGATATTGATGAATCAAAGAAAGAACTTGCTGCTCACATAGGAAGAGAACCGAATGAAAATGAGCTGGTTAATTATCTCAATCATCCAGGCGATGCATTAAAACTGATAAAAAATCTTGAGAAATTCAGTGATCCGAACGTACTTCCGGATGATATATGGTTTGAGGGTCTTGAAACAGGTGTTGAGCGCGAATTTAGAACTTCTGATGGGAAAGTCCATACCATAGAGATAATGCGCATCGGAAATATAAGCAAGAACGGCACAAGACGAACTCGCTATAAACTGGATCATGAAGTTTTTGTACAGGAAATACAGGTTGAAAAAGGAGCAGCAGAAAAGAGAGGAGTTGAAATGGCTGTTGAAGACAACCCCTATCACATTGGCGCTCCATTTGATGCTGACCTCTGGCTTGTCCACAAAAAAGTCGGCGATAACGTTGAAGCAGGAGAAGAAATATTAAACCTCACGCTAATGAAAGTTGAATATGGAGTTACCTCACCTGTGGGAGGTGTTGTAAAACGTGTTCTTGTATTCGCCGACTACAAGGCTGACAAAAAGATGATTCCGGTTAAAAAGGGACAACTGCTCATTGAGCTTGCAGTGCCTCGTGAACGCTGTAAAAATTGCAATGCCCAGATAAATAAAGAAGATAAATTCTGTCCGAATTGTGGAAGCAAGCTTTAAGCTATATTGAATACTGAATATTGAAAATTGAATATTTGTTGTATCGCTTCGCTCTGTCATTTTGGTAAAAGTTCACCACGGAACGACACGGAGTTTCACTGAAAATTAAAAACAATGAGTAAGTGTAACTACTCAGGTTCACAGTTCTATGGTTCACGGTTAGAGAGCGATAAAAATTGAACGAGGCAACCAACCGTGAACCTAACAGCCTGAACAGTTACGAGAATTCAGTGTATTTCCGTGAAAATCCGTGGTGAACTATTACTCTTTTTGTTATAAAATTACCTGCCCGCCATCGCGAGCCCTACTCAATGCTCTTCGTTCTTTCGACGACTTGCTCAGGCGAGGCGGGCGGGATAGAATACCTTCAATCGACAATTTTCACTATTCAATTTTCACTATTCATAACCCCGCCATATTGGCGGGGTTTTTTGTTTCAAGCTAAAAAATCCTTGCTATGTTCCTTGTTTATTTCTATATATAATGACCATGTGGTCACAATTATATAGACATTCAGATAATTAATTTCACTGTGTTATCAGTCGTCGACGTATAACTAATACGCCTTCCTCCTTCTAGCCTTGTGAAATTAATTATCTGAAAGTCTATAAATTTTGAATGATGATTATGAAATATTCTTTTTTAGATAAAAGTTTAAATGAAATTA
>JAIVWD010000078.1:5285-6753 GCA_049190315.1 Deltaproteobacteria bacterium
CACACTGCTAAGTGCCTAAAATGCCTAAAGTGAGCTAAAGTGCCTAAAGTTGTGGTACGCCTTCGGCGTGCTGATTGATAACCAAAGCCGGAAGGATTTTCAATCACTCTCTTGCCAGTACGTTGAGGGCATAGAAAAACCCAGGCTCTACGAGCCGGAGGCAGGCATGCAGGTATAAAATGGCAGGATTCCTTAACTTTAGGCATTTTAGGCACTTTAGCTCACTTTAGGCACTCTTAAAAATTACTGTATATGAAATATTCTTTTTTAGATAAAAGTTTAAATAAAATTAATGACAAGGTTGTTTCAGGTGAACGTCTTGGATTTGAAGATGGTATTGCCCTTTATAAAAGCAATGATCTGATTGGCGTAGGACATTTGGCAGATTATGTTCGCCGCAAACTTCACGGCAAAAAAGCCTTTTATGTTTACAATCAGCATTTAAACTTCACAAATATTTGTCTGAACCGATGTCTGTTCTGCGCATTTTCAAGAGATGACGGCGAAAAAGATGCCTTTGCACTCTCCATTGATGATGTACGATCAAGGCTTATGGAACGTATCAATGAACCTGTTCGTGAATTACATGTTGTTGGAGGACTTAATCCTTCCCTTTCGTTTGACTATTATATCGAACTTCTCAATACCATTAAGGAAGTACGTCCTGATTCAACTATTAAAGCTTTTACAGCAGTAGAAATAGACCATATTGCCAGAATTGGCGGCTTATCAATAGAAGAAACAATTGCCGAATTAAAAAAGGCCGGACTTGAAATGATCCCTGGCGGAGGCGCCGAGGTCATGAGCGACAGAGTCAGAAAAAAGCTTTTCCCAAGAAAAATAGACAGCAACAGATGGCTTGAAATAATGGAAGCATTACACAGTGCAGGATTAACATCAAATGCAACAATGCTTTATGGCCATATAGAAACACTTGATGAACGCGTCGATCACCTTATAAAATTAAGAGAACTTCAGGATAAAACAGGAGGGTTTACAGCATTTATCCCTCTTGCTTTTCACTCACAAAATACAAGGCTGTCGCATCTTCCAGGCACTACGGCATTTGACGATTTAAAGAACATAGCCCTGGCGCGTCTTATGCTTGATAATTTCAGCCATATAAAGGCCTATTGGGTTATGATAGGCGAAAGGCTGGCACAGGTTGCTCTTTCATTTGGAGCCGATGATCTGGATGGTACAATAATTGAAGAAAAGATCACGCATATGGCTGGAGCAAAATCAGCAAAAGGTTTAACCCGTGCTCAGATGGAACATCTTATATCTTCGGCAGGTTTCACGCCGGTTGAACGTGATTCTTTTTATGGAAAGATAGGTTGAAGGTAGAAGGCTGAAGGCTGAAGGCTGAAGGGAACTTCAGCTAAATTTGTCAAAGCGCTTGTTTAAGCTTTTTATGCAAAAGATTTTGAATGGCTTAATTCGAGCATTGCGAGATGCTTGATATACT
>JAIVWD010000078.1:6763-11479 GCA_049190315.1 Deltaproteobacteria bacterium
CCAAATAGTTCTGTGGATTAAAATGATAACTAATTTGAATTCAATAATAAAAAAAGCAGCATCAAACGAGCGCATCAACTCATCAGAAGCACTTACATTGCTCAACGAGGCTGAACTTCTTACGCTGGCTGACCTGGCAAATAAAAAAAGGCAGCATCTTAACCCTGAACCCGTTGTTACTTTTGTTGTTGACCGAAATATAAATTATACCAATATCTGTATTTCAGGATGCCTGTTCTGCGCATTTTATTGCCCTCCGGGCCATGCTGATGCTTATGTAATATCAAAAGAAGAATTAAAAGAAAAAATCGAAGAAACTCTGTCTCTCGGAGGAACTCAGATTCTTCTTCAGGGCGGACTCAATCCTTCGCTCTCGCTTGATTACTACATTGATCTTTTAAAATTTATAAAAGACAATTTCCCTATTCATATACATGGATTCTCTCCGCCTGAGATAGCTTTTATAGCGGAAAAATCCTCCCTGTCCCTAAAAGATACCATAAACAAACTCATCGACGCAGGATTAGGCTCCATACCCGGCGGCGGTGCTGAAATACTTGTGGATGAAATCAGGGAAAGAACATCCCCAAACAAGTGTTCGGTTGATCAATGGTTAGAAGTCATGAAGACCGCTCACGATTGCGGACTTAGAACAACTGCCACAATGATGTTCGGACATATGGAAAAGCCGGAACATATAATTGAACATCTTATGAAAATCCGCAATCTACAGGATAATACAGGCGGTTTTACCGCATTTATTCCCTGGACATTTCAGCCTGACAATACTCGTATAAAAGTAGAAAAAACTACATCTGTAGAATATCTTAGAGTACTTGCTGTCAGCAGATTATTTCTGGACAACGTACAGAATATACAGGCTTCATGGGTAACACAGGGAGACAAAATCGCTCAGACAGCACTTGTATTTGGAGCAAACGATCTTGGCAGCACAATGATAGAAGAAAATGTTGTAGCTGCGGCAGGAGTAAAGTTCAGGCTGCCAAAAGAAGAAATGATCCGTCTGATCCAGGATGCCGGATATCAAGCAGCCCAAAGGGATTGCTTTTATAATATTATTGTAACTGCTCAGGTTCACGGTTCAATGGTTCACGGTTCAAGGTTAGAGAGCGATGAAGATTGAACGGTTTGAAGATATTGACCCGTCTGCCTCGCAAGCTCGGCGAGCGGGCAGGGGTATGGCAACTGAAACCTGTCTGCCGTCGCACAGGCAGGCGTGAATTGGCTCGAAAAGTGTACCGTCTGACAAAGAAGCCGAGATTTGCAAAGGCCTACGGGCTTATGAAGAGATCAAGGCAACCAACCGTAAACCGTGAACCGTAAACCGTGAACCTAACAACCTGAGTGGTTACATGAATTCAACTGAAACAGTCACCCACAAGGCCGGATGGGTAATAGTTGATCCCTATACAATTATCCGTGACGGATATATCAGGGTTGAATCAGGATTAATTAGGGACTTTGGCAAAGGTTCATGCAGCGGACATATTATTGGGCATATTATTGATTATGGCCCCGGGGCACTTTTGCCGGTTCTGGTAAACGCCCATACTCATCTTGAACTTTGTGCTTTAAAGGACAAAGTGTTACCTGAAAAAGGATTCAGAAACTGGGTTGAAAATTTAATTAATTCGCGCAATTCAGTTGGCACAAAAAATCTTAAAACCGGTGCAATAAATGGTGTCAAAGAGCTTATTGAATCCGGATGCGGAGTTATAGGTGAAATATCCACACTTGGCCTGACATGGGAAATAGTATCAAATTCCAGCCTTGCAGGTGTTTGGTTCAAGGAAATTATGGGTAATGTATTACCTGAAGATATTTCATGTAACATAAATAAATTATTAATAAAATCAATTGCCGGCCATGCACCACACACCCTGTCCCCTGAACTTCTTGTAGATTTAAAGAATATTACACGTAGAAAGAATATTCCCTTTTCCATTCACCTGGCTGAATCTGAAGATGAAATAGAGTTTCTGCAAACAGGAAAAGGCAAATGGGCGGAGTTTCTGTCAGAAAGAAGAGTTGATTTTTCAGGTTGGGGACTGCCGGTTGAAACCCCTGTTCGATATCTTGAAGATCTTGGAGTTCTTGACGAAAACACTATAGCTGTACATCTTATCCATGCAAAAGAAAAAGATCTTGAAATACTGTTGCGCCACAATGTCCGTGTATGTCTCTGTTTAAGAAGCAACTTCAATCTTCATAACATGATGCCCGACATTACAGGTATGCTTAAAGCCGGAATAAAGCCCTGTCTTGGCACAGACAGCCTGGCCAGTGCGGAGTCATTAAGTATATTCGATGAGATGGCTTTTGTATCAAAATCTTTTCCCTCTATACCGCCGGCTGAAATCCTTGCAATGGCAACAGTAAACGGTGCAAGCTCTTTAGGATTTGGTGAAATGTTTGGCTCTTTAACACCAGGAAAGCGCGCTGCTTTTGTTTATGTGCCGGTTGATGTATCGAGCAAATCAGGACTTCTGCAAGCCATTGTAAATGCGGATTTCAAAGAGCCTTGCAAAACGGTATTACAATAAATGTAACAATTTAGCCTTTTGAAAAAGAATCTGACAGGATAACAGGATAAACAAGATTTTATTTAAAGTACACAAACAAAGTTAACTCTCATTGTAGTTAGCCAGTAAATCATAAAATATAATCACAACATGAATAAGGTGTGTATCAAGGTATAAGGATTTAGATTTGGATTAACAGGAAAAGTTTCGATAATTTAAATCCTGAATATCTTGTAAATCCTGTCAAAAAAATAATATTTAAAAGCGCTAAAGTGTTACCAATAAATGCAACAGCCATTTAAAAATAACATAGCCATTCCCCCTGTCAATTTGGGCCGTATAGTTTATATGAACGTAGCTCCGGTATATTATGGCTTAGATAATGGCCTGAAACCTGACTGGCTGAATATAGTAAGCGCACCGCCTTCAATTTTGAATAATATGATGGTAAAAAATGAGCTTGACATAAGCCCTGTATCATCTGTTGCTTATGCAAAAAACCAGGATGAATGGCTGCTTCTTCCCGACCTGTCAATCTCATGCCTTGGAAGAGTTATGAGTGTCATTCTTGTAAGCAAAAAGCCTTTTGAAAAGCTGACTGACAACAAAGTAATCATTACAGACAAGTCTGCGGCCGCAGCAGAGCTGTTAAAACTTCTTTTTTCAATAAAAAGAGTAAAACCAGTATTCGAGACTATGCCGATTCAATGCCCGGATGAAATTAAAAAATCTGCGGACGCAGCACTTATTATCGGCGACAAAGCTTTAAAAGAAAAATGGGAATTACATTTCGATCATATTTATGACCTTGGTCAGATGTGGCTGGAATTAACAGACCTGCCATTTGTTTTTGCATTATGGGCAGTACGAAAATCATTTGCAGATAAACAACCTGAAGTCGTATCATCAATAATAAAACTATTTGATATCTCAAAGGAACAAGGAAAGAAGAACCTGGAAGATATTGCCAAAAAAGCTTCAGAAATTCTTGGAATAGATATAGACATCTGCAAAAAATACTACGAGCTGTTGAACTACAATCTTGATCCCCTGCAATTGAAAGGGCTAACAAGTTTCTTTGAGAAGCTCTATCACAAAAAAATCCTTCCCCAAAAAGTACAGCTTAGATTTTTTGAAATTCCACTTTTATCCAAAAGCGTATCAAAGTGAGTCTTTAAAAAAGCACGGCTTTTAGGCCGGCTATGTTCAAACGTCGAACTATTGAAAGGAATATACAGAAAGGCCAAGTTTTTTCAGGGCTGCGCTGAATTTACGGTCAAATGTTGCGACTATGGCTTTCTTTCTGGCTTTGCAGACGGACGCAACAATAGCATCGCCATAGTCCGGGATCTTATCAGGCCAGTATGAAAAAAGGATTTTCAGGTTTACTTCGTGGACAATTTCTATGCCGGGCATAGTAACAAAATCACCGATCATCTCCTTTATTACCAATCCCGGAATATTATAAACCCTATCCAACACATAGACAAATTCGGTTATGACATTCTGTGGGCACAAAATTGACAACCGCAGTCCGGCAGCGTTTTCAAAAAGCTTGGCTATTTTGTTTTGCTGGTTTTTATTTCTATCCGTTACAAAGGATATCAGCGCATTGGTGTCTATAACAATAGTGTGTCTTTTCACTGGTATCTTTCTGTCCGACGTTTTATGGATAATTTTATGTCGTTTTTGATATCTCCGCTACCTGTTTTGACGGAGTTTCTAAACTTTAAGAAGTTTTTCTGCGTGGGCAAAACTACAATTTTCCCATTTTCAACCTTCCATTCAAGCGCATCATTAATGGATAGGTTGAGATTTTCCCTGATGGCTTTAGGTATGGTTGTCTGATACTTGGAAGTTATAACGGTTCGCATGACCTGTTCCTCTTTTTTCGTTTATAATAATTCTTACAAAACATCATTATCGTAAGAAATAATAATTGTCAAGATATTATCCGTCCCAAAAAGATATGAATAATAATACCGGCATACAAGGTTAAAAAATCGTAACTTCTCAAAAAGTTCGGGTATAGATAAAAGTAGCCGTTCACGGCTTGAAACTTGAAATTGGGAAGAACAGTACAAAAGCATGAAGGCCAAATTTCTAATTTCAACGTGAACGGCTACAGATAAAAAAGACGAGTCCGCTGGTGATAAAATGTAAACGAGCTGTT
>JAIVWD010000079.1:0-11476 GCA_049190315.1 Deltaproteobacteria bacterium
TCATAGGAATTAGTGGGTGCGAAACTTGAGTACTTTAGCTCACTTTAGGCATTTTAGGCACTTTAGCTCACTTTAGGCACTCTTAAATAATTACTGTAACGGTAAAACCTTTGTGGTATCACTACCAGAGGTAATGGTTTAAACCGATTGATTAACCGGAGGTGAATATGAAGAGCGGCAAAAAGTACTTTCCATCCAGGGAGTTCCAGAAAAAGGCGGCAATTAAAAGCTTCAGGCAATATAAAGAAATTTACAAACACTCAATTAATGATCCGCAGGATTTCTGGGCAGAAAGAGCCAGGGATCTGCACTGGTTTAAAAAATGGGAAAACGTGCTTGAGTATGATTTTACCGAAGCATACGTAAAGTGGTTCGAAGGTGGAAAAATTAATGTAGCCTATAACTGCCTTGATCGACATCTCTATTCATGGAGAAAAAACAAGGCTGCCTTGATTTGGATAGGTGAGAATTCGGATGAAAGTAAAATTTATACCTATCAGATGCTTCATACAGAGGTTTCCAGATTTGCAAATGTATTAAGAAAAAATGGGATCAAAAAGGGAGACAGAGTTACTATGTATCTTCCAATGATTCCGGAACTTGCAATTGCAATGCTCGCCTGTGCCCGTATAGGAGCTATTCACAGTGTTGTCTTCGGAGGTTTCAGCGCTGAATCTTTGATGAACAGAATAAAAGATTGCGGTGCCTCAATGCTGATCACGGCAGACGGCGGATTCCACGGTGGAAGAACCATACCTCTAAAACAAAACGCTGACAAAGCCCTTAAAAATTGTCCCGAGGTTAAAAAGTGTATTATAGTACGCCGAACCAATACAGAAATAACGTTTAAAAAGAAACGTGATTCATGGTGGCACGAAGAAATAAACGCCCCGGATATAAAAAACTCCTGCAAACCGGCCGTTATGGACGCCACTGATCCGCTTTTTATTCTTTATACCAGCGGCTCAACAGGCAAACCAAAGGGAGTGCTGCACTCGACGGGAGGATATCTTCTCTACGCCAATCAGACTTTTAAATGGGTATTTGATGCGAAAGATGAAGACACCTTCTGGTGTACGGCAGATATAGGATGGATTACCGGACACAGCTATATTGTTTACGGCCCTCTTTCAGCCGGCGCCACATCAATAATGTTCGAGGGGGTTCCCACCTATCCCGATCCCGGCAAGTACTGGGAGATTGTAGAAAAATTTAAGGTCTCTGTTTTTTACACTGCCCCAACAGTTATCCGTTTGTTGACCAAATATGGTGAAAAATGGCCCAGGCGTTATGATCTCAGCAGCTTAAGACTACTTGGAAGTGTTGGCGAAGTCATTAACCCTGATGCCTGGCACTGGTATCATAAAAACATAGGTCAAGGGAAATGCCCTGTAGTTGATACATGGTGGCAGACTGAGACCGGTGGAATACTAATAGCCCCTATACCTGGGGCAATACCCGCGAAACCCGCATCGGCCGGAGTCCCTTTTCCCGGTATAGTCCCGCTAATCATTAAAGATACCGGCAAAAAAGCTCGTCTTAACGAGGGCGGCTATCTGGTCATAACTAAACCCTGGCCCGGCATGATGCAGGGCGTTTATGGTGAACCACAGCGATTCAAGAACACATATTTCAGCCAATTCCCGGGCATGTACTTCACCGGCGATGGAGCAAAAAAAGACAAGAACGGCTATTACTGGTTAATGGGACGCGTAGATGATGTCATTAATGTCTCCGGTCATCGCCTGGGTACAGCAGAAATTGAAAGTGCGATTGTCGCTAACTCCAACGTGGCGGAAGCAGCTATTGTAGGCTATCCCCATGATGTAAAAGGGGATGGGATATATGCCTTTGTTTCTTTAAAAAGCGGGGTTGAAGAATCAGAGGAGTTAAAAAAGAAACTGATTGATCAAGTTCGAAAAGATATCGGTCCAATAGCAACGCCTGACAAGATTCAGTTCACGAATACACTCCCCAAAACGAGAAGCGGTAAAATTATGCGGCGAATACTTCGCAAAATTGCAGCAGGCGATATCACTGATTTGGGAGATCTCTCCACCCTTGCAGACCGATCATGTGTTGATGTCATAATAAAAGAAAGGCTGTAATGGAAATAAGAATAGGAACTTCGGGCTGGTATTACAAACACTGGAAAGGCCCATTTTATCCGCTTAAAATTCAAGATTCTGAAATGCTGCCATTTTACTTTAAACACTTTGATACAGTCGAAATTAATAACACTTTTTATCGCCTGCCGGAAAAAAATACCGTTAAAGCCTGGCGCCGGCATACACCGGACGGTTTTCTTTTTGCGGTAAAGGGAAGCCGTTTTATTACACACATGAAAAAGCTCAGCGATCCGGCCGAATCTGTCAAATATTTTTTTGACGCTGTAAAACCTCTTGGGCGGAAACTCGGCCCTATTGTTTTCCAATTGCCACCCAAATGGAAGTGTAACATAGAACGTCTTGAAGTGTTTTTAAACCAACTCCCAAAAGAATCCAAATATTCCTTTGAGTTCCGGGATAAATCGTGGCTTTGTTCTGAAGTTTACAGGCTTCTTGCAAAACACAATGCCGCTTTGTGCATTTATGATCTCAAAGGCTTTGAATCAACGCCTGAGATCACGGCTGATTTCACCTATATTCGTCTTCACGGTCCCTCCAAAAACGCATATCAGGGATGTTATGATAGAAAAACCCTTCATAAATGGAAAGATCGTATAAATACATGGAAGAAAAGTTTGGCTGCTGTCTATATTTATTTTGATAATGACCAGAAGGGATATGCTGCTCATAATGCAATGCGTTTAAAAGAAATGGTTCAGGGAAAAGCTTAAATAATCGTGACTACTCACGTAGTCAGGCTGAAGCTGTTTAGGCTGAAGGCTGAAGGGGTCATAAGAGCACGATTGCCGTACTTTGGCGGAAATATCTGATTTTTGCACCAAACATGGCTTCAAAATGCGCTTTTTCCTAACAGTCTTCAGCCTATCCACCTGAGTAGTTACAAATAATCGAATACTATCTTATGGATAAAAGTATAACCTATAAACGTTCAAATATTCAGTTGATAGGTCTGTTTACAGCTCCTTTTTTTGCCCTGACCATATATTTTCTTCTTCCTGAAACCTATCAGAACAGCCAGGGACAAATTGTACAATTTTCTCATGCAGGGAAAGTAACTGCCGCCACCGGAGTCTGGATGGCCATATGGTGGATGACGGAGGCAATTCCTGTATATGCCACCGCTCTTCTTCCCATAGCATTACTGCCGGCTACAGGCGCGGCCTCTATTAAACAAACGTGCGCTCCTTACGGACATGAGCTGATCTTCTTATTTATGGGCGGCTTTATTCTTGCTCTCTCAATGCAGAGATGGAAGCTTCATAAACGCATTTCTTTTTTTGTATTGAGATTGGTCGGCACCAGACCAAACAACATAGTTGCCGGATTCATGGGCATAACAGCCGTTCTCAGCATGTGGATCTCAAACACAGCCACCGCAGTTATGATGCTTCCAATAGGCTTGAGTGTAATAGACCTGGTCTTATCAAAAGATAACAAGTCATCAGTAGAAACAAACCACACATCTGAAAATGACAACAAACAGAACTTCTCAATATGCCTGATGCTGGGAATTGCTTATTCAGCTTCTATCGGCGGTATCGGCACCCTTATCGGCACACCTCCGAACCTGTTTATGGCTTCATATATTAAAAATAATCTGGGTATTGAAATCAGCTTTGTAAAATGGATGAGTATCGGGCTGCCGCTGGTATTCGTATTTGTGCCAATAGTATGGCTGCTTATGACGCGAGTATTATATCCAGTTCAGAATTTACGCATCAAAGGCGGCGCTGCGTTTGCAAAAAGCGCATATCAAAAGCTTGGGCCTATGACTCGTGGAGAATGGATTACCTTTATTGTTTTTATTATGGCTGCGTCATTATGGATATTCCGTCCGCTTCTGGCAAAAATAGAATGGAATGGATTAAGGATATTTTCAGGTATGACTGATACCGGTATAGCAATTGTCGCAGCGCTTGCATTATTTGTTATCCCTGTTGACATCAAAAAACAGGTTTTTGCAATGAATTGGGAAACAGCCGTCAAGCTGCCCTGGGGCCTGTTAATACTATTTGGTGGAGGTCTGAGTTTAGCAGCATCAATAAAGGCAAACGGAGTTGGTGAACTTATCGGAAATCAAGTTCACGGGTTCTCCGGCATGCATTCAATATTTATTGTGATGTCGGTTAGCGCCATAATTATTTTTCTTACAGAACTCTCAAGCAACACCGCAACCACTGCCACATTAATACCGGTACTGGCTGCTATTGCTTCTGGAATGGGCTTTCACCCACTGCATTTAATTGTACCTGCCGCAATTTCTGCGAGCTGTGCCTTCATGCTTCCGGTGGCAACCCCGCCCAATGCCATTGTATTTGGTGCAGGCTACGTTACTATCCCTCAAATGTGCAGAGCAGGATTGTGGCTGAATATTATCGGCATACTATTGATAACCGGCTTAACATACGCCATTGCCATACCCGTACTTCTCTGACTTACCGTTCAGGCACTAATTATGACTGGTTGAGTAAAGCTTTTTGTTTGCCGATAAATGCTTTGAAAATGTGCTTCATTTCTAAGAGTTGACATAAGGTCTTAAGATAGTATATAAATAAGATAATTCATTTTGCGCCCATCTTATTTATCAAAAGCTAAAGGGTAAAAAACATCAAATATGGACTTTTTGATTCCATTCAATTTACTCATAGGAGCTTCATTTGTTTCAATAGATACAGTCAAAATTGTTTTTAAAAAAGACCAAAGGATTTTCATATGAACAGTAAAAACAGCGACGGTATTGAATTTGAAGTCGAGGATATAGAAGAATATTTAAACAAGACTGTTTATGTTCCTCTGGATAATAATTTGGAGTTAAAGGAAATTGTACGCAAATATTTTCGCTTACCGGCAACCAACACGGATGAAGTAAAAGTGAAAATTAATGATCAACAATATGATATTATTGATATTTTGAGTGAAGGAATAGGAATTCACTTGCCCCGGCCTGGAATTTTTTCTGTTGGCAAAGAATTGAACTCAATAAAGCTGACCGTTCAGGGAAGGATTTTTAAGCTGCATGGCGAGGTAGTATATATTTCTCCCTACGAGCATGGTAACTATCGTTGCGGTATAAAATTTATTGATCAGGATAGGGAAAGTGAACGTATAATCAGTGAATACATTAAAATCAATCGTGCAAAATTATTTTCATAATTTTAATACCAGATCAGTTTATTGATCGTTCCGGCAAGGAGATCGGTATAATGGAAAAAAATAAGAAGAAGGATATTTTTGATGATCTTCTGAAGGGATCAGAGGAAGACTCTATACCTGGCGTGGAAGATTTGACAGAACTATTATACCGTAGAAGAGGCCAACCATCTACTGAAGCCTCAACAAAAAAAAGTGTCAGGGCACCAGAACAAAAGAGAAAAGAAAAAACGCCTGCCAAAAAAAAAGTTACATATTATATTCCTGAAAAGATTTCTGTTGAGCTTGGCGAAGCAAAGGCAAAAATCAAAGTAATGGTCCCTAAAGAATTAAAATCTCGGGTTTCTATGTCAAGGATTGTGGAACTGGCGTTGAACTCAATATTTAACGAACTGGAAACAAAAGGACAAAAGAGTTCTTTGGTGAAAGATATTTTAAGAGAAAGTCAAAAAAAATAATTATATTCAATACATTTTCGAAATTCGGAGTAAAATTGACGAGTTGTAAATAGAGAGATTCTTTTAATCTAAGTTGAGCGATTTTTTGCGAAGAAATGTGCCAAGATCTTGATGCAGCAAGGTTTGCGAAAAGTGTAGGCATACCAATGGATATGGCGAGATTTTTCGCAAGTCCTTGATGCGCAAGAGATCGGTGCAGGTCGAGTAAAAAATCGCTAAATTTAGGTTTAACCCAAGAAAATTATATAAAGAGGAGTCTTTGTGATTACAATTATTTGTCCTAACTGTAAGAAAAAACACGATATTGATAAAAATCGAATTCCTCGAAATGAAAAAATAATTGCCCGCTGTAAAGCATGTGCACATCGGTTTCCTATACAATTTACTGATAAAGTCCATGAAAAAATTAAAAAACCGATGCCTGAAGGAAATCGTGCCGCCAGATCAATCAGTGTGTCGATCAGCAAAGGTGGGGTGGCGAAAACAACAACAGCGGTAAATCTTAGCGCCGGGCTTGCGCTTGCCGGATATAAAGTCCTGCTTGTGGACACCGATACTCAGGGACAGGACAGCTATATGCTGGGGATTAACGCAAAAGCAGGGCTGACTGAATTATTGACGAATGAATTAAGTCCTGAAGAAGCAATTGTTGAAGCCAGGAAAAACTTGTGGCTTTTGGCAGGTGGAAAATCTCTTGCCGGAATAAAGCGTCTGATAGACCGAAAAGATTTTGGTGGAGAAATGACATTGGCAGAAGCACTTACCCCTCTGGAAACTCAATATGATTATATCATTATTGACACATCTCCAGGATGGGACCCATTGACGGTGAATGTTTTATTTTATGTTAAAGAAATTTTAATTCCGGTTTCGCTTGATGTTATGTCTCTTCAGGGGCTTGTTGAATTTTTAAAGAGTCTTTCTTCTATACAGAAATATCGCAATGAAGTTTCCTTAAAATACATTGTGCCGACATTTCATGATAAGAGAATAAAACATCCAACTAAAATTCTTAATAAGCTTAAAGAGTTTTACGGTGAATATATTTGTAATCCTATTCGTTACAACGTAAATTTCCCCCAGGCTCCTGCTTTTGGCCAGACTATTTTTGAATTTTCGCCCGGCTGCAGCGGTTCCCAGGACTATCGAGAATTAGTGAGGAGAGTTGTAAGCGATAACGACCTCTTCAGATAGATATATTCTAACCTTTTTGTCATTCGCCTTGCCTCCTTTTATCCATGTCGTTCAACTGATGGAGTACTCTTTATGCTATCAAATACCAGTTTGACCATACCCATAGAACATGAGTTTTTATGTCGGACAAAATTTAGGTTTAAGTTTTTATAGAACTTTGATATCAAAAGTTTTTTAAAACAGAGATTAAAATTTAAGGAGTTATTAATGAATATATCCGGAAATTGGAAAAACTTATATGACCAGCTAAATAACAGCAATGAACCCGTAATAATTCTTACAGATGAAGAGATTCAATTCGACATTGTTGAAAGTGAAGATAATGTAAGGCCATATCCTCTTGATTCTGCTGATTCTTCATACAGCATTAGAAAAATGGCCCAAGATGCCGGATATGGTGTCTCTGTACATCCTTTGAACAAAAGAATAAAAATATTCTCAAAAACTCCATGACTGTCAAGCGACATAGTAACGGTTAACGGTTGATCAAAACATAAAGTAACTACTCAGGTTAATAGACTGAAGGTAGAAGGCTTTTAGGGAAAAGACTCCCAGAAGCCAATATGTTATTAAAGCGGCCGGAAATTTTGTCCTAAACATAGAAAATAACGTTCAGAAATTATCTGTTTCCTTCAGCCTTCAGCCTTCAGCCTAAACGCCTGAGTAGTTGCCATGCTTCAATCATTACAAATTCATTTTAAAAAACCGTGAACCATTACAAAAAAAACTTATGAACTCACTTTTTTTGGCCGGCGGCGTGGCGGCTTTGTATATAATTGCCTATCACACTTACGGCAAGTTTCTGGGACGAAAGATTTTCAAACTGAATCCTGAAGCCATCTGCCCCAGCAGGGAATTTCAGGATAATGTTGATTTTGTTCCCTCCAAAAAACAAATTCTGTTCGGACATCATTTTACCTCCATTTCAGGTACAGGCCCGATTGTGGGACCCGCAATTGCTATTATCTGGGGCTGGGTTCCTGCATTGATATGGATACTTTTAGGTTCTATTTTAATGGGAGCCGTGCATGACTTCGGAGCACTGGTAATCTCCCTGCGCAATCAAGGCCGAAGTATCGGCGATCTTGCTTCAGATGTTATCAATCAAAGAGTGCGCACTCTTTTTTTACTCATAATCTTCTTGGAGCTTTTAATAGTTGTAGCTATTTTCGGAGTGGTCATAGCACTCGTTTTCAACATCTATCCCCAGGCTGTAATTCCTGTCTGGCTCCAGATCCCCATTGCCGTCTGGCTTGGACACATGATTTACAAAAAAGGCGCTCCGCCGCTTCCAATGAGCATCATCGCCGTCACGCTGATGTATCTTACCATGATAATAGGCACTCATTTCCCTTTTAAGATGCCGGCCATCTTCGGCCTGAGTCCGGTAGCATTGTGGGTAGTTGTACTGCTTATTTATGCATATATTGCATCCATATTGCCCGTTCAGACCCTGCTGCAACCCAGAGATTACATTAACTCCCACCAGTTAATCATTGCAATGGGTTTGCTGGTTATCGGCATTATTATTACAAAACCGACTATTGTGGCACCTGCTGTTAATCTCACGCCTCAGGGAGCGCCGCCTGTTCTGCCCATGATTTTTGTCGTAGTTGCATGCGGCGCCATATCAGGCTTCCATTCTTTAGTCTCGTCAGGCACTTCATCCAAACAATGTGAAAATGAAACCAACTCGCTTTCTATAGGCTTTGGCGGAATGCTTATGGAGGGCATGCTTGCAGTTCTTGTTCTAATCGCATGTGGAGCGGGATTGGCATTAGGCTTTAGCGAGGAAGGAGAAACATTTGTCGGAGCCGCAGCCTTTGCTCATCATTACTCGAGCTGGGCTTCCGCATCCGGACTCGGATCAAAGATAGGTGCATTTGTGACCGGCTCAGCTAATATGATTGAAAAAATCGGTATTCCATACGATTTGACAATTACAATAATGGGTGTGTTCGTAGTTTCTTTTGCCGCCACCAGCCTTGATACCGCCACCAGATTACAGCGCTACATAATTTCTGAATTAAGCACGGCCTGGAAAATGCCGGTTTTTGCAAGAAAACATCCAGCTACTATTATAGCGGTTGGAACCGCACTTGTCCTTGCTTTCTATAACGGCAGCGGCAAGGGAGCCCTTATTCTATGGCCCCTGTTTGGATCGGTTAATCAACTGCTGGCAGGGCTGGCACTTCTGGTAATTACCGTGTATCTTGCCCGTAAAAAGGTTCAAATTATATATACCATAATTCCTATGGTATTCATGCTGCTTATAACCGGATGGGCTATGCTCATCAATCTTAACAAATTCTTTATTACTTCAAACTGGTTGCTGTTATGCATCGGGCTGGCGGTTTTTCTCCTTGAAATATGGATGGTAGTTGAAAGCACACTGGTGTTGAAAAAGCTCCACATAGCCAAATAAGCTGAAGCTATTGCCAGTATTGAAAAAAAGACTTTTCTTTCAGGCACTATTTAAATTTAAATTTTTTATCTTTAAAAACCCTCAAACACGCATTTGCTGCCTCAGTGTCATAAAATTTACCTTTATTAATTGAGATCTCTTCTAAGGCTTTATCAATACCGAGGGCAGGCCTGTAAGGCCGGTGAGAGGCCATGGCTTCAACAACATCCGCAACCCCCAGGATTTTAGCCTCAATTAGTATTTCTTTACCTAAAAGCCCATTAGGATATCCGGAACCATCCATTCTTTCGTGATGTTGAAGAATGATTTGAGAAAGAGGCCATGGAAATTTTATTGAGTTCAATATATCGTAACCGACTTGAGAGTGATTTTTAATAAGCTCAAATTCCGTTTTGCTTAATCGACCGGGCTTACTGAGAATCTCTACAGGAATCGCTATTTTGCCGATATCATGAAGCACCCCGGCCATACGAATCCCCATTATCTTATCTTTTGGAAAACCCATTTCTTTTGCTATGGCACTGGCCAGATCAGACACCCGTTGCTGATGGCCGGATGTATATGGATCCCTATATTCAACGGTCATTGTCAAGGCGAAAATAGTCCCTTCCAGTGTTTCTTGTAATTCAGCAGTGCGTTCTTCCACCTTCTGTTCCAGGTTCCTGCGGTAAGTTTGATCTGCAATTTCAAGCTCACGACGGCGCAGGGAATTACGGACGTTAATGATCACCTCATTCGCGTTAAAAGGCTTAATCATATACCCATAAATTCCTGCCTCCAGGGCTGTTTCGGCAATTTCGGGATCATCTACCGCTGTCACCATTATTGTCGCTGTATCCGGATATTCGGCCGCAACATATCGGATGAAATCTATGCCGGACTCCCCCGGCATAGTTATATCGCATAAGATCAGCTCATAATTCCGATCTTTAATGAATTTACGGGCCTCTGCCGCATCAGCAGCCAGGGTGCATTCGTATCCGCCCCTTAAAAGCATCCGGCTTAACAGGTGTCGGACGGACTCTTCATCATCTACAACCAGAATGTTAGCCATTTTCGTTACTCCTTACTTATAAAGTGAAAATTGAATAGTGAGAATTGAATATTTGTGGAAGCCCTATAAAGTGAATATTGAAAATTGAAAATTTGTGGAAGTCGCTTCGCTCCATTAATTCATATAAAATTGACAGAATTCCTTCAATATTCAATATACAATCTTCACTTCTCACTGTTTCAGTGGAGGTGGTTCATTTATTAACAGCCAGTATAATCCCAACTGCATTACCACTTCTGTAAACTTCTCAAAGTTCACAGGCTTGCGGATATAACTGTTTGCGCCAAGCCGGTAACTTTCAGCCAGGTCATTTTCTTCTTTTGAGGATGTTAAAATAATCACAGGAATAACTTTTGTTTCTGAATTTTCCTTGATTTGCCTGAGGACCTCCATCCCATCTACCTTGGGCAGCTTCAGGTCCAGCAATATAAGATCCGGTCTAAACCCTCCGGTGCTTTCCTTTCCGTGTTGAAATATGATGTCCAGGGCCTCCTCACCGTCCCTGGCAACAGTAATGTGATTGGCAAGATTGTGTTTTTTAAATGCCCTTAATGTTAACTCAACATCATCAGGATTATCTTCAATTAAAAGAATTCTTAAATCTTCCGGCCTCATTTTTTCTCCTTTTCAAATTTATTCTTCCGCAACCCGCAACCCGTAATCAACTTTTCGGTAACGTGAAGTAAAACGTCGTTCTCACATCTATCTTCGATTCCGCCCAGATCCGGCCGCCATGCCTGTGAATTATACGTTGAACAATTGCCAGACCAATGCCTGAACCTTCAAATTCTTCTGCACGATGGAGACGCTGAAACGGAATAAACAGTTTATCAGCATATTTCATATCAAAACCTGCGCCATTGTCTTTTATAAAAAAGACTGTATGACCATTTTCAGTCATGGAACCTGTTTCAATTTTCGCATTTTCGCGGATTCTGGTAAATTTCAACGCGTTGGTCAGCAGGTTCGTAAACACGATTTTTACAAGATGAGAATCAGCAAGAGCAGGTGGACATTCATGAACAACAAAGTCAACTTTCCTGTCTTTTAATTCATTTTCAAGTGA